>CALBOV010000322.1 GCA_937896565.1 uncultured Salinisphaerales bacterium | reverse complement strand
GCGCCGGCTCGCTGACATCGCCCTTGCGGGACCGCTTCGGCATTGTCCACCGGCTGGAGTTCTACACGCTGGACGAGCTGAGCAGGATCGTCACGCGTTCGGCCGATATCGTCGGCATGGCGCTCGACGCGCCGGGCGCGATGGAGATCGCACGCCGCTCGCGCGGAACGCCCCGTGTCGCCAACCGTTTGCTGCGCCGCGTGCGCGACTACGCCCAGGTGCGCGCGGACGGTCATGTGTCACAACAGGTCGCCCAGGCCGCGATGGACATGCTCGATGTCGACAAGGAAGGCTTCGACGTCATGGACCGCAAGCTGCTGTCGGCGCTGGTGGAGCGCTTCGACGGCGGACCGACCGGCGTGGAAAGCCTTGCCGCGGCAATCGGTGAATCACGCGACACGATCGAGGACGTGATCGAGCCCTATCTGATCCAGCAGGGTTTCATGCAGCGCACGCCGCGCGGACGTCAGGCGACACGGACGGCGTGGCTGCATCTGGGCCTGCAGCCGCCGGCGGGCAGCGGCGAACCGGCGCCCGGCCTGTTTCCGAACGCCGAGTGATCAGCGCCGCCGCGGTCGGCGCGCGGGGTTGTTAACGAAAGACGGCGGCCTGTACCGGCCCGTCGAGTTCCGCCCAGGCGCGGAACATGCCCGTGGTGCTCATCGGCAGGCAGACCAGACCGTCGCGATCGACACCGATCAGTCCCCCCATGCCGCCGCGCTCGACGATCTGTTCTATCACCAGTTCGGCCGCGGCCGTCATCGGTTCATGGCGCAGCAGCATGCGCCAGTGGATCTGCGCGGCGGCGTTGACCCGGATGAAGGATTCACCGTGGCCGGTCGTCGAGATGGCGCAGCTGTCGTCGCAGGCCCAGGTTCCCGCGCCGATAACGCCGGAATCACCGACCCGGCCCGGCGCCTTGTTGGTCATACCGCCGGTCGATGTGGCCGCGGCAAGGCAACCGTCGCGGTCACGCGCGACGGCGCCCACCGTCCCCAGCGGCTCGTCGTGGTCCAGCACGATCGCCTCGTGCTCGCGCGCCCGGCGAAGTTGCTGCACGCGACTGTCGATCACGAAGTAGTCGGGTGGGGCGGTGGCGACGTGAAAACGCTCGCAGGCCCTGTCGGCTTCGGCGCCGACCAGCAGCACGTGGCGACCGTCCTCCATGATCGCGCGGGCCAGCGCGACCGGGTTGCGCGGACTGCGCACGCCCGCCACACCACCGCATGCGCCGTCACCGCGCATGATCGACGCGTCCAGCTCTGCGACACCTTCGGAATTCAGCACCGCGCCTCGGCCGGCGTTGAAGAGTTCACAGTCTTCGAGCTGCCGAACCGCCTGTTCCACCACGTCGATCGCCGGCACCCGATCCTGCAGGGCCTGTCGCGCTGATTCGCCAATTGTCTCCAGTGCCAGAAGATGTTCCGCGTAGCCGTGGTCGCGCCGCGGAATGTCGCCTGCGCCGCCATGAATGGCAAAGGAAACGGGATGATGAGCCATGGACGCGGAGCCATTGGGAGAGGGGTTCAATAATACGCGTATAATCAGCGGTTTACTGGTGAAGAAGGCACGGAATGCCGAATCTCGACGAGATCAGCACGTTCTGGTGGACCACTCGCGTCTACTACGAGGACACCGACGCCAGTGGCGTCGTCTATCACGCCAACTACCTGCGCTACCTGGAGCGGGCCCGAACCGAGTGGGTCCGCCACCTGGGCTGGTCCCAGGAACGTCTGCGCAGCGAACTGGACCTCTGTTTTGCGGTCAGTGAGATGACCATGAAGTTTCTCGGACCCGCCCGACTGGATGATGAAGTGGCGATTTCGGTGCAGGTGGCTGAGTGCAAGCGCGCCAGCATCCGCTTCCATCAGGCCATTCACGTCGGCTCATCGGACGGGCGCGGCCTGATCCAGGCGCAGGTCCGGGTTGCCTGTCTGACCGAATCGACTTTCAAGCCGCGCGCGCTGCCGGCTGAATTCTTTGGGAGCAACGCATGAACAACGAGCTGTCGCTGACCCACCTGATCTTCGACGCCAGCCTGCTGGTGCAGCTGGTGATGGCGGGTTTGATGGTCGCCTCGGTGCTGTCGTGGATCATCATCGTCTCCAAGCGACGCATGCTTGGCCGAACGTCCCGCCTGGCGAATCGCTTCGAGGACCGCTTCTGGTCGGGCGGACAGATTTCCGAGATCTACGACCGCGTGAAGGGCAGCGAGCATGCCGATCACGGCATGGAGGCGTTGTTCTTGGCCGGTTACGAGGAATATCGTCGCCAGCGTTCGAACATCCAGCAGAGTGATGAGCGCGGCGTAGACGAATCAGCCGCGAGCGCGGTGCAACGGGCGATGCGCGTGGCCCAGATGCGCGAGGTTGATCGCATGGAGGGCGGGCTTCCGGTGCTCGCGACCATCGGTTCGACCAGCCCCTACGTGGGCCTGTTCGGCACGGTCTGGGGCATCATGCATGCGTTCATCGCCATCGGGAACGTCAAGCAGGCGACGCTGGCCATGGTCGCGCCCGGTATCGCCGAGGCGCTGATCGCAACGGCCATCGGCCTGTTCGCCGCCATTCCCGCTGTCATCGCGTTCAACATCTTCACCAGCCAGGTCGATCGCCTGGAAAACCGCTTCCAGACGTTCTCGGAAGAGCTGGTGGGCATCCTGGAACGTGGCCTGCAGAGCACGGGCCGTCGGCCCGAGGCCTGAGAGCGCAGAGGATTTCGCCATGGCACGCAGAAAACTGGCCGCGGAAATGAACGTGGTGCCCTACATCGACGTCATGCTCGTGCTGCTGGTGATCTTCATGATTACCGCGCCGTTGCTGACCCAGGGCGTGGACGTGGACCTGCCCGACGCGAACGCGGAACCGATGTCGGTGGATTCCAACCACGAACCGGTGATCCTGTCCGTCGATGCGGCCGGCGACATGTACCTGTCCATCGGACCGGACCCCGAGGCACCGATTTCGCGTGACGAGGCGATCACGATCATCGAAACCGCGAAACGGAGCCGGCCCGATCTCTCCGTCGTGCTGGAAGGTGATGGCAAGGTCGCCTACCAGTCGATCATGCGGGCGATGACGACCTTGCAGGCGGCGGGTATCTCCCGGATCGGCTTCGCGGCCGATCCCGAGCTGATCGAAGCCGCCGGCTCCTGAT
>CALBOV010000321.1 GCA_937896565.1 uncultured Salinisphaerales bacterium | reverse complement strand
CCACCGACAGCAGCAGCGTGTCCCAGGGCACGGTGATCGACGCCAGCCCCAGCAACAGGCCGACGATGGGCGCGAACGCAAACACCATGATCACGTCGTTCAGCGCCACCTGGCTGAGCGTGAAGTGCGGCTCCCCGTCGGAAAGATTGCTCCACACGAACACCATCGCCGTGCAGGGCGCCGCCGCCAGCAGGATCAGCCCGGCGATGTACGAGTCGATCTGGTCGGCGGGCAGGTAGTCGCGAAACAGGGTCGCGATGAACAGCCAGCCCAGCAGCGCCATCGAGAATGGCTTGACGGCCCAGTTCACGAACAGCGTGACGCCGATGCCCCGCCAGTGCGCGCGCACCTGATTCAGCGCGGCGAAATCGATCTTCACCAGCATGGGGATGATCATCAGCCAGATCAGCGCGGCAACCGGCAGGTTCACGCGCGCGAGCTCCAGGCCACCAATGGCCTGGAACGCGCCAGGCAGCAGGTGCCCAAGCGCGATGCCGACGACAATGCAGGCCGCGACCCACAACGTGAGATAGCGTTCGAAGATGGACATGACCGGGTCTTGATTCAGCCTTCGATGACGTGGGGGCGGCGATCAGCCACAGCAGGCCGTCTTCGCCTTTGGCTCCGGTTTCGCCGTCGGGCAGCACACGCCGCTGGCGGGCGAGGCCTGCGGCTTCGACTTAGCCCCACCGAACACCGGAATCTCCGCCAGCGTGTGGAAGGTCTCCCAGGCGATGCCCGCCGGATCGGCGATCCAGTGCTTGTTGGAATTGGCGTAACAGCAGGCCGCATCCGCCTCCTCCACCGCGCCCAGGTCGGCGCGCTCCGCCTGCTCGCGCAGCGCCGTCAGCTCATCCTCGCTGTCGACCTGAAAGCCGAGATGATTCACGCCGGTCTCGGCGCCCCGGGCGGAGATCGCGAAGTTGACGCGTGGATCGTCCAGCATCCACTTGGCGTAGTCCGGTTTGGTCACCGTGGGCTCGGCGCCGAACAGCTTGTTGTAGAACGCGATGCCCTGGTCCAGATCAGGCACCGCAACGTGCACATGAAAGCGTTTCATTCCACCGTCTCCTCACATTGGGTTGGCAGTTCACAGCCGGCTTCGCCACCGCAGCAGTTCTCGGTGAGAAAGCCCAGCAATTCGTTCATGGCGGCAAAGTCCACCGAATAGAAAATGAAGCGACTCTCCTGCCGTGCCTGAATCATCCCGGCGTTGCGCAGCTCCTTGAGGTGAAACGACAAGGTGGCCTGTGCGATGCCAAGACGTTCGGCCAGCACGCCCGGATTCAGACCGGCGGGACCGGCCTGCACCAGGGCGCGAAACAGCGCCAGACGGGTTTCCTGCGCCAGGGCGGTGAGTCGAACGGTGGCGGTTGCGTTATCCATATTTCCATTATCATGGAAACGTCGAAATTTAAGCAAGTGAAATCAGCATGACCATGCACGGCCGTTCCGACGCCGCGCGCCGCCCGGTCGCTCAGGTCAAGGCGTTGGCCGCCACCCGCGTGTAGGCTCGGGCTCCGGATGCGGGGTGATCACAGCCCGGCGCAACACACCAGGGACGGGAACCGGGACAAGACATGTCTGACTTTTATCTGGCGCATGAATACTGGTTCGCCGCCGCGCAGCTCGTGCTGGCGATGCTGGGCATGGGTGCGACGCTGACGCTGGCCGACTTCCGCCGCGTGTTCGCGGACCCGCAAGGCTTCGGCGTGGGCATGGTGCTGCAACTGCTCGTCGCCCCGGCGCTGGCCTGGGTGTTCATCGACCTGTTCGGCGTCGGACCCGGCCTGGCCGTGGGGCTGGCGGTTTGCGCCGCCGTGCCGGGCGGCACGGTGTCCAACGTGTTCACCTACTTCGCCCAGGGCCACATCGCGCTGTCCATCGCGCTGACCGCGGTGGCCACCGTGGCCTGCCTGATCACCACGCCGCTGATTCTCGATCTGCTGGTCTCGCACCACATGCCGGCCGGCTTCGACATGCCGTCGGGCCGCATCGCCGTGGAGATTGGCGCCACCCTGCTGCTGCCGCTCATCCTCGGCATGCTGTATCTGCGGGCACTGCCCGCCAGCGCCGCCACATTCTCCAAATGGTGTATCCGCGGCTCGCTGTTCGTGATCGGCCTCATCGTGATCGGCGCGCTCACCGCGGGCCGGCTGGACCTCGAAAGCTTCGGCCTCGTGAACGTCGGCTATGTATTCGGGTTCGTGCTGGCGCTGGCCGCTGTCTCGTATGGGGTGCCGCGCCTGATGGGCCTGTCCAGCAGCGACGTCACGGCGATCAATGTCGAGGTGACCGTCCGCAACACCAACCTCGGCCTGCTCATCAAGGCCTCGCTGTTCCCCGCCGTGGTCGGCACCAGCGACCCGGTGGGCGACAACACCCTGTTCGCCATCCTGCTCTACGGCGCCCTGATGCTGTTGCTCAGCGCCGCGCTCATCCCCTGGCATCGCAGACGCAACGCCTGAGCCCCCCGCACGGCGAACGCGGTATCGTGCGGGCATTGCACATGCTCAGGGGAACCACGTTGAACCGACTCGCAGCCTCCGCGGCCTGCCTGCTCGCTGGCATTCTGCCGGCGCAGGCGCAGGACGCACCGGAACCCGAATCCAACCGCTT
>CALBOV010000320.1 GCA_937896565.1 uncultured Salinisphaerales bacterium | reverse complement strand
GCCACCAATCGCTACCGAGGTCCCGATCGTTGCACTGGTCGCTCCTGCAGCCGCACCACTACCACCAGCAGCACCCGCACCACCTCCGGCGCCAGCTTCAGAGCCGCCTTCCTGAGCAAAGGCAAAGGGCATCACCAACAAACCGACGATGAATGCGATGTGTTTCATTTGGTTTTACTCCGTGTCACCAAGCGTAGACGCTGTGGATTAGATTGAAGGCTGTGTTCCAGCGTGTCAATGACCTGTTGGCCGATATTGTGCAGCGCCACACAGATTGCAGCCCATGATACAGCATCAGCAAGCGCCGTTCAGTCCATCATCGAGCGGCGCGTCCGGACGATCTCCAGAAAGTCCCGATCACTGGTGGCATCAATCAACCGCCAGCCATCGCTGACCTTCTGCCCGCCGTCACGCGTGAGTGGCCGGAAGTTCATGCCGATCCCCGAACGCGTTGATTTCGGCAGGAACAGATCGAAGGGCATGCTGAAGAAGAAGCCTTTGTCGAAGGAGCCTTCGCCGAATTCCTCGCTGGAAACGTCCGTCTTAGTGGCGAACACGCCAATGCGGGCGCCCGAGTCGAAGACGCGCGCCATGGAGATCGTGCCACCAACGTCGCCAGCCAGATAGCGCCCCACACTCAACTCGCTCTCAATGGAAAGCGGGTAATAGCGGTGATAGAAGGTGAGATGCCCCGTGGTGACCTCGTAGTCCCTGAACGCGAACCGCTGATCAAAATCGCGCTGGCGCACCCGATTGACGTTCAACCCCACGGCCCAATTCTGGGCGTATGGGCGGAACAGGGTTTCCACCGCCACACCACCGTACATCTCCTCGAAGATGCCCGCGGAGGCGCGCACGAACCATTCCGGCGTCAACGGCCGGATGTAGTTGGCTTCAAACTGTCTTAGCCCGTTTTCGCCTTCGCTCTGGTACTTGGCGATGTCACTGCGCACACGGGGCAGTTCGCTGTCCGACTCGCGCGCTATCTCGTCCAGGTTGCTGATCAGGCTGGCTTCGGCGACCAGGGATGTCGACAAGTAGGGCGTGAAGAACTTGCGCAACCCCAACGCGACGAACAGCCCGGCCCGGTAGGAATCATCCGGGTCCCCAAAACTCTGGCGATAGCGAGGGCGTAGCCACCACTCGTAGTCGTACCAGTCGCGATGTACCGAGGGGTCTTCGGGCACGGGGTCCAGGCTCGGCAGGTCGAAGTTTGCCCACTTCAACGGAAATGCCGCTGTTTCCCGGCCGCTGGCCGCCAACTGGACATGGGAGCGGATGAACGTGACACGTGTCTGCTCCAGACCACGGAAGACCTGAATCACCTGCAGTCGCGTGACCGACTCAGGTGCAAACACGGCGAGCACCCGCGCCACGCGACCGTTAACCTGCGCCGGCTCGCGATACGGAGAACGACCCACCCAGGCGGTCATCATCGACCCATCCTCGTTGTCGGCCAGCTTGATCAGCCGAATGCCCTGTCGTTTGAGCGCAGCGTCGATGTCGCGGTAACGGATGCCCTCAACCGACGCATTGTCGGACGCATCGATTGAGTACGTCAGTGGAGCTTCGGGTGGTGCAACCGGCGTCGGCGGCGCATCAAGCGCCTTGATGGGGCCCGGATCACTGAGGTCCACGGAAGCGTGCAGCCCGAACACGAACTGTCGGCCGCGCTCCCAGCCGGCGTGCACCCCGAACCAGGATCCCTGGTAGGCAACCCCGACGTTGACCGGCCAATCCACCTTCAGGTTGTTGCCGAACGGCTCGGAGTTGTAGTCATTACCTTCACGCTCGAGCATGACGGACCACGGGGATCCGGTCGGTGACCAGCGAATGCCACCGAAGAATGCAGCATCGCCCGCAAACAGGCG
>CALBOV010000319.1 GCA_937896565.1 uncultured Salinisphaerales bacterium | reverse complement strand
TTGGTGACCTGCCGATGACGGTCGACCTCGCGCCGCGACGAGAGCTTGGACGCCATCGGGTAGAGCCAGCCTTCCATGTTCGGCGAAAAGCCGCCGGTCACGATCAGCCCGACGCCGCCGGCGGCACGCTCGCGAAAATAGGCCGCCAGCTTGGGAAAGTCCTTGGCCTTGTCTTCCAGGCCGGTGTGCATGGAGCCCATCAGCACGCGGTTGCGCAAGGTGGTGAAGCCGAGGTCCAGGGGTTCGAGCAGCTTCGGGTACGGAGACGTGGTCACGTGAAATCCTCGGGAAGGTCGGTGCGTGGCATGGGATATGCGGCCCACCGCGCGGTCAGCCCGGGCCGATGATCAACGGCACCCCCATGGAACCGGGGGCGGGCATGGCAACGGGAGTCGGGCGGGATGCCCGGCACTTTCTTGGACGAAACAAGGGTTAATGCATGAAAACGATGAAACAGGTTTGCGCAGCGGCTTTGCTGGTCACCGCGATGGGCACGGCTGGCGCCGCGGATGACAGCGAATCCAGCATCCAGATGTGCTTCTACCCGGCGCCGGTGTCGTCGGCGGGTGATGTCATCACGGTGACGCTGGATGCCGTTGCCTGTGTGGCCAGCCAGCTGATCAGCGCCGAGTAAGCGACACGCGCTGATTCGAGCGGCGGCGCCGAGGTCTTCGGTGCCGCCGTTTTCATATCCGCTGCAACCCGGTTTCACCACGTTTCCCGACTTGGTCGCCGAACTCGACGGGCGGTCAACCGAGCTTGCGTGGCTCGTAGGGTGTGGTGGCCTCGCCGGTTTCCGACTTGGCCATCTCGGTGTTGCGCTTGGCGGCGATGCGCTGATTCTTGCGCCCCATCAGCTTGCGCTGCCAGCGGCGCTCCGCGGCCAGGGTCTCTCCCTCGTCGGCCAGCCAGGCGTCGTGAATCAATGCCTTGCCGGCGGCGATGGCGTCCGGCGAGCGCACCAGCATCTCGGCGATCAGTTCGTTCGCCTTGGCTTCGGGATCGGCGGTGACGTGCGTGACCAGGCCCAGTTCGCCGGCCTGCTCACCGGAGAGCACGCGCCCGGTGAAGGTCAGTTCCTTGGCGACATCGGCCGGGAGCAGTTCACGCAGCGTGACCATGCCGCTCATGTCGGGCACGAGGCCCCATTTGGCCTCCATGATCGACAACTTGGCGTCCGGTGTGGTGATGCGGATGTCCGCCGCCAGGGCGAGCTGGATGCCGGCCCCGAAGCAGTTGCCGTGTATGCAGGCGATGACCGGCACCGGCAATGCCCGCCACACCATGCCCCATTGCTGGAACATGTTCGTGACCGGGCTGTGCAGCGCGGCCATGCCGTGCGCCATGCGCTTGGGGTCGGCGAACATGGATTTCACGTCCAGCCCGGCGCAGAAACTCGGGCCGTTGCCGGAGAGCAGCACGGCGCGAAGGTCGCGGTCTTTCGCCAGCGACCGTCCGGCCTTGATCACGGCCTTGAGCATGGCGAAGTCCATGCCATTGTGCTTTTCCGGACGATTCAGGCGCACGTGCGCGATCTCGCCCTGCCGGTCGATGATGACGCGTTCGCTCATGACGAAGTTCTCTGCTGGCCAGTGCGGGGCTCGACGTTATATGCACCTTGTTGCATAGTCAACCGATGTCACTGAAGCACGCCATCCTGGTTTCCCTGGCCGAGCGGCCCGCCTCCGGCTACGAACTGGTGAGTCGTTTCGACCGCTCGATCGGTTACTTCTGGCGCGCCAGTCATCAGCAGATGTATCGCGAACTGCCCAAGCTGCAAACCGCCGGCTGGGTCTCTGCGGAAGATGTGCCGCAATCCGGCAAACCCGACAAGCGGGTCTATGCGATCACCGATGCCGGGCGCGATGCGCTGGCCAAATGGCTGCGGGCACCGGTTGGCCCGGAGCCGGTGCGCGAGAGTCTGATGGTGAAGGTGCGCGGCGCCGCCGTGCTGGGCGCCGACCACGTGCTGCCGGAGATTCGCCGTCACCGGGCCTTGCACGCCGACAAGCTCGCGCTGTTTCGGCAGATCGAGCGGGAGCAGTTCGGCGACGGGGCCGGTGACGATGCCACCGGTCGGTGCCGCTACCTCGCGCTGCGCAGCGGCGTGCTCTACCACGAGAGCTGGGTGCGCTGGTGCGATGAGGCGCTAGTGCTGCTGGAGCGGGTCTGATGGCCGTGTTCAACATGTCCGGCATCTGCTCACGCTAATCTGCCGTCCCCTCTTGTTGAGACTGGCCATGCTGGAGATGCGTCCGGGCTGTGAACGCTGCGACGTCGATCTGCCGCCGGATCAAACCGGTGCCTGGGTTTGCTCGTTCGAGTGCACCTTCTGCACGGATTGCGCGAACGATGATTTCCAGCGGGTCTGTCCCAATTGCGGTGGAGAACTGGTGCACCGCCCGACACGCGTGGGCGATGCGCTGCGGAAACACCCGGGTTCCACGCTCCGGATTCACAACCCGCCGTCGTGAGCCGCCTGCCCATCGTCTTTCATCCGGTGTACTCGAAGGTCGTGCTGCCGGATCGACACCCGTTCCCGATGAGCAAGTTCGGGATGCTTCGGGAAGAACTGCTGGCCCAGGGCATCGCCGTGGCCGACCAGTTCAGCGAACCCGAGCCGGCCGATGTGGAACTGCTGTCGCTGGCGCATGACCGGGACTATCTGCGACGCCTGATCCATGGTGATCTGAGCGCCGCCGAGGTGCGTCGGCAGGGGTTTCCCTGGTCGCCGGCGCTGGTGGCGCGCTCGATGGCCGCGGTGGGTGGCACCTGCCACACGCTGGAGCTGGCCCTGTCCGCCGGGCTGGCCGCGCACTGCGCCGGTGGCACCCACCACGCGCACCGCGACTTCGGGTCCGGATACTGCGTGCTCAACGATCTCGCGGTTGCGGCGGCCTGGGCGCTGGCCAGTGGTCGCGTCGGGCGCGTGCTGATCATCGACTGCGACGTGCACCAGGGTGACGGCACCGCGCGCATCTTCGAGCGTGAGCCGCGTGTCTTCACCTTGTCGTTTCATGCGGCGACGAACTTCCCCGTGCGCAAGGCCGTCAGCGATCGCGATGTCGCGCTGGCCCGCGATACCGGCGATGCCGGGTATCTGGCGGCGCTGGCGGAGCACATTCCGGAAGTGATGGATCGATTCCGCCCCGACTGCGTGCTGTATGACGCGGGCGCGGATGTGCACGTCGCCGACCGGCTGGGCCATCTGGCGCTCACGGACGATGGCATGCGTGCCAGGGATCGCTATGTCATCGAGCAATGCCTGCGGCGCGACGTGCCGGTCGCCTGCGTGATCGGCGGCGGCTACGATCGGGATGTTCCGGCGCTGGTGCGCCGGCATGTCTTCGTCCACGAACAGGCTTCGAAATGCTTCGACCAGTGGCTGAACTAATCCCGAAAGCGCTGCGCATCGTTGGTGGCTTCGGGCTGGTGCTGAGCCTGGTGCTGGGTGCCGGGTGCAGCACCGCGACCAAGTTCGGCTACAACCACCTGGACTGGTTCGCCAAACGGGAGATCGGCAAGTACTTCGACCTCACCGATCGTCAGGAAGACTGGTTCGAGCCGCGGTTCGAGGCCCTGTGGCTGTGGCACCGGCACGAGCAGCTTCCGCTTTACGTGGCCGATCTGCGCGAACTGGCCGAGCAGGCGCGGGGGCCGATGAGCCGGGAGCAGATCGCCGACGTGCTTGCCATGGTTCAGGCGCATGTCGATCGTGTGCTGGAGCGGGCAACGCCGGAGACCGTGACCCTGCTGGCGATGCTGGACGACCAGCAGGTGAAATCGATTCTCGAAGAGGTGGACGACAGCATCGAGGATGTTGCCGAAGACCTGGAGGAGGACACCGACGAGGATCGCCGCGAGGACGCGGTTGACCGTGTCGAGGACTGGATGAAGAAGCGCTATGGCCGGCTGTCGGATGCGCAGAAGGCGCTGATCGAGGACTGGTCGCATACGCGCGAGTCCAGCCCGGAGGAGTGGCTGGATCACTCGTATCGATGGCGCGCGGCGTTTGCCGAGGCGCTGGCGGCACGCTCCGAAACCGGGTTCGCCGAGCGGGTTGCTCACCTGCTGTTCGACGACACGGCGCTGGTCCCGCAACCCCTGCTGGAATCCCGCGAACGCAACCAGGCGCGCTGGATGGAACTGGCGGCGGGGATCAGCGCGATCGCCAACGAGCGCCAGCGCGATCATCTGGTCGACTACCTGACCGATTTCGCCGAGGACTTCGACAAGCTGTCGCGCCAGCGCCGGGACTAGGCCCTGCGGTCGCCACCAGGCGTTCAACCGGTCGGCGTGGCGGGTTTGATAGCGTGTGAAGGCGAGGATCGAGATCGGAGGGAGTGTCATGCCGTATCGAAGCCTGCTCGCCATCGCCGCGCTGGCCATGTCGGCCTGCGGTTCCGGCGGCGGGGGGTCATCCACCGACAGTGCGTCAACGGAGCGGGCGGGCCGCGACCTCGCGGCCATCCGGGCCTCGGGCGCGCTGCGGGTCGCCATCCGCAATGCGCCGACGATCTGGTACGTGGATCGCTTCGACCGCCACGCGGGGCTGGAATACGATCGAGTCGACGCCCTGGCGGATGCCCTGGGCGTGTCGCTGGAACTGGTCGAGGCGTCGTCCACCGCGGGTGTGCTCGACGCCGTGGCCGATGGCCGGGCTGACCTTGGCGCGGCCGGACTCACGGTTACGGACCAGCGTGCCGAGCGCTTCGCGTTCTCCGCGCCGACCCTGCGGATCACCGAGCAGGTGATCTGCAACCGGGAAGGCCGGCGGGCGAAATCGCCGGAGGCCTTGCCGACGGTCACATTGAAGGTGGCGGATCGGACCAGCTACGTTGGCAGCCTGCGTGACCTGGCCGCTGCCCAGCCCGGTTTTCGGGTTCAGACGGTTGATGACACCACGGAATCCCTGCTGCGTCAGGTGTGGACCGGGTCGCTGGACTGCACCGTCGCCGATTCGCATATTTTCGCCCTCAATCGCCGCTATTTCCCCACGCTGGTCGCGGAGTTCCCGCTGTCCGAGCAGCGGGACATCGCCTGGGCCATGCCCCGATCCGCCGGGAAGTTGGTGAAGGCCGTGAACCAGTGGCTGGCGCATCCGGACACGCAGACGCTGCTGAGCGCCACGGAGACCCGTTACTTCGCGGTGTCCGAAATCTTCGATTTCGTCGACATGCGCGCCTTTACCCGTCGGATCGACGAGCGCTATCCCAAGCTGGACAACTACTTCGAGCAGGCCGCCGAGGCGCATGGCGTGGACGCGGTCC
>CALBOV010000318.1 GCA_937896565.1 uncultured Salinisphaerales bacterium | reverse complement strand
TTCAGTCGCATGGCTGGCGATCAGGGCGAGAATGAGACCACGAGACGCGAAGCAGCCATCCGCGCAGCCGAGCTTTACGACGAGAACGGCGCTCTGGCCGCGGCCTCCCGCGCTTACGCCAGCTATCTGGCGCAGTTCCCCGTACCGTTCGAGGAAGGCATCGAGATCCGGCAACGTCTGATCGAGATTCACGACGAGCTCAATCAGCCCAGCGAAGTCGCCTACTGGCGCCGGCAACTGATCAACGCCAACGCCGGGGCCGGCGCCGAGCAAACCGACCGCAGCCGCTATCTGGCGGCCAAGGCGGCCCTGGTCATGGCCGAAACCGAACTCGCCCGCTTCGAGGCTGTGAAGCTGACCCTGCCCCTCCAGGCCAGCCTGACCCGCAAGCGCGCGGCGATGGACCAGGCACTGGAGGCCTACCGGTCGGCCGCGCAATCGGGTGTCGCCGAGATCGCCACCGAGGCCACCTATCGGGTCGGGTCGATCTACCTGACGCTGAGCCGCGATCTGATGGCCTCGCAGCGACCCGCCGGACTGTCCGCACTGGAACTGGAGCAGTACGAACTGTTGCTCGAGGAGCAGGCGTTCCCGATCGAGGAACAGGCCATCGATGTCTTCGAGTCCAACGTCGAGCGAATGGACCAGGGTGTCTACGATCAGTGGGTGCAGCGCAGTATCGAGGCCCTCGCCGAAATCGTGCCCGCACGCTACGCCAAGCAGGAAAATTATGAGCTTCCGATCAATACGATTCGCTAGACGGGCGTCCTGTCTGGCGCTCGCGGCGGCGATGCTGGCGGGTTGCGCGACATCGCCGACGCCAAGCCAGCCGCAAGAGACCGCGCAGGCCCCGATCGCCCTGCCGCCGGTACCGGAAATCGAGATTCCGGATGCCGCGTTCAACGATTTCGCCGCTGCGATCAACGCGCTCAAGCGAGGCAACGAGGCTGCCGCGGAATCCGCGCTGCGCACGATGATCCGCAACTACCCGCAGATCGCCGGTCCCTACAGCAATCTTGCGGGGCTGCTCGCGCAGCGCGGTGAGAACGAGGAGGCACTGGAGTTGATCCGCCAAGCCGTGGAACGCAACCCGCGCAGCGCCCCTGCCTACAACCTGCAGGGCCTGCTCGAACGTCGCGCCGGCAACTTCGAAGCCTCCGAGCTGGCTTATCGCAAGGCCCTGTCCGCCGACGCGACCTTCACGGACGCGCAACGCAACCTCGGCATCCTCTACGACCTTTACCTGCGCAAGCCGGAAAAGGCCCTCGCGGCCTACCGCGCCTATCAGGAGATGCTCGCGGAGCCGGATGACACAGTTGGCATCTGGATTGCTGATCTGGAACGGAGGACGCAATGAGCCGCTTCCCACTCGTTCTGAGGCACGTACCTCATGTACTCTTCGGCCTGATCGTCGCGATGGCGGCGTCCGCTCAGCCGGTCGAAGAACCGATCGAGCTGCAGGGCGCAACCATTCGAGGCGAGCGGGAACTGCCGATCGGGCTGTACATCACGCCGTGGCGCAATTCCCCTCCGGAGGAAGGGATCGAGAAGCCGGCCAAATTGCTGGAAGAGGCACTTGTGCCGATCGACCCGCCGGCGTTCCGTCGGCAGATGCAATACTGGCAGGCCCTGGAATCCGCCAGGCGCCCGCCCGAATAACGTCTGGACCTACTTACTAACGCAGTAAAACGAGAGGCAATCGTATGGAGGTGTTCGGCACCATTGTCCGCTTTTTCCAAAACGGCGGACCGTTCATGTACCCGATCGTGATCATTCTCGCGATCGGTCTGTCCATCGCCATCGAGCGATACATCTATCTCACCCGTTCGGAAGCCGGGAATCGCAAGCTGTGGGAAAAGCTCCAGCCGCTGCTCTCCAATGGCGACTATGACGGAGCATTCGAGGTCGCGAGCAAATCGGATGCGGCCGTCGGACAGGTGCTGGCCTACGGGATCAGCCGGATGCGCACCAGCAGCAACCGCCAGGACGTCGAAATGTCCATGGAGGAAAGCCTGCTGGAAGTCACGCCTCAGCTTGAGAAACGGACTCACTATCTGGCCGTGCTGGCGAACGTCGCCACGCTGCTGGGCCTGCTGGGAACCATCATCGGCCTGATCGCGGGTTTCACCGCGGTGGCCAACGTGAACCCCGCGGAAAAGGCTGACCTGCTGTCGGCCAGTATCTCGGTGGCGATGAACACCACGGCATTCGGACTGATCGTCGCCATTCCGCTGCTGCTGCTGCACGCCGTGCTGCAGACGCGCACGACGGCGCTGGTGGACAGCATCGAAATGGCCAGCGTGAAGTTCCTGAACACCACCCGGACCACCGAACCGGCATGATCACCTCGCGATTACACCGGATGCGGCAGCGCGATCCGGCCGAAATGAACATCACGGCCTTCATGAACCTGATGGTCGTTCTCGTGCCGTTTCTGCTGATCACGGCGGTGTTTTCGCGACTGGCGGTCGTGCAGTTGAACTTGCCGGCGCCCGATACGGAATCCGTACCCGAGCAGAACGAACGCGACAGCCTCTCCGTAATCGTTCGGCTGGATCGGATCCAGGTCGCTGTGAACGGGTCGGTCCTGCAAAGCTTCGAACCAGGCCCTGATGGCTACAACTATCAGGCGCTGAACGAGCTGATCGTCACGCTTCGTGACCGCATCGCCTCCGAAGTCACCAGCGCGACGGTTCTTCTGGAGCCCGACGTGGAATACGACCTGCTGATCCAGGTCATGGACTCGATCCGGATGAGCTGGCCCACGGAGGATGCCGTGTCGACCGCGGACCGCCGGCAGCTGTTCCCGAATATCGCGATCGGCGATGCTCCGCCGCGCGCAACCGAGAGCAACGGATGAAGGAATCACGTCGTGCCCAGCGCATGCGCGAACGCAACGCGAAAAAGGGACGCGTTGCCTCGATGAACATGATTTCGCTGATGGACATCTTCACGATCCTGGTGTTCTTCCTGCTGGTGAACTCGTCGGCCGTGGAAACGTTGCCCAGCGCCAAGCAGTTGCAGCTACCGGAAGCCTTCGAGGACACCAAGGCCGGTGAGACGGTGAGCGTGATGATCACCCGCACCGACATCCTGGTGAACGGCGAGCCGGCAATGACCGTGGCCGACGCCGAGGCCGCAGAACGACTGGATGCCGTCCGAGCCAAGCTGGAATCAGTGCCCAAGGAACTGCTGCGCTATGCCGACGGCACCGAAACCGAGGGACGTGGCGAGGTCACCGTTCTTGCCGATCGCAGTATTCCCTACAAGGTCATCCGCCGCGTCATGATGGCCTGTACCGAGGCCGAGTACGCCGCGATCTCACTGGCCATTCTTCAGAAAACAGAAGTCGAATCCGGGTCGGACGCATGACCGCAAGCTATGCCCTGCACTCCGCCTGGACACTAGGCGTTGACGAGACGGATCGCCGGTTCAACCGGATTCTGGCGGTCACGCTGGTCCTGTTCCTGTCGCTGACGCTCGCCATTCAGTTCGTCCGGATGGCGGGTGACGAGGACGGCGTGGGCGACGAGCTGTCCGATCGATACGCCCGCCTGCTCCTCGAGCGTGCCCCGCCCGGGCCCAAGGCCGAGACCCAAGCGCCCGAGCCGGCCGCGGAAGAGGAGCCGGCGGAGGAACCCGAGGAGCCGGAACCCGAGCCCGAACCGGAACCGGAGCAGCCGAAGCCGCAGGAGCGCCCCCAGCCGGCGCCAACACCCGAACCCACCCAGGAGACGCAGGTGGAACAGGCGCGTGAGCGCGCCGAAGCCAGCGGCATCTCCCAGATTCGTGACGCGTTCGCGGACCTGAGAACGGAGCAATCGACCGCCGCACTCACCAACCCGCAGGCATTGGTCACCGCCGCACCAACGGCATCGGGAGGCGCACGGCGTTCAGGATCGTCGACATCAACCTCCGAGCTGCTGTCCAGCGCAAGCTCCGGCAGTTCCGGTATCGATACCAGCCAGATCGCCCGCGACGGCGGTGGCACCGGCCTGGCATCGCGGGAAACGACACGGGTGCAGGGCCCCGCCGCCGGTGGTGGCGGTGGTGGCGGCGCACCCGCCCGTGGGTCCGGCGGCAGCGCACCGGGCAAGGGCCGGCCCATCGACGAAATCCAGATTGTGTTCGATCGCACCAAGGGTGCCTTCTACTCGATCTTCAACCGCGCGCGACGACAGGATCCGACCCTGTCAGGCAAGGTCGTGGTTCGACTCACGATCGCCCCGAGCGGAGCCGTCAGCGCGGTGGAAATCGTCGAATCGCAGCTCAACAACGCGGATCTGGAAAGCAAGATTCTCAACCGCATCCGCCTGATGAATTTCGGTGCGAAGGACGTGCCGCCGATCACACTGGACTACCCGCTGTTCTTTGAACCGGGTTGATCGTCGGGCTGACCGTATTCGGAAATAGTGGCGCCCTGCTCCGGACCTTGATTGCCGGTGCGGCGCCTCGCAACGGAGACTCGACATGAGTGGATTTCTCGCAGGGAAGCGCGCGCTGATCACGGGTATCGCAAGCCCGCGATCCATCGCCTCGGGCATCGCGCAGGCGATGCATGAACAGGGTGCGAAACTCGCGCTGACCTACGCCGGTGACAAGCTCAAGAGCCGGGTCGAAGCAGCCGCCGAGGAATACGACGCCGAGCTCTGTCTGCCACTGGACGTCACCTCCGACGAACAGATTGCCGATCTGGTGCAGTCACTCGAATCGCAGTGGGGCGGCGTCGACATCCTGATCCACTCCATCGGATTCGCACCGCGCGAACTGCTCAAGGGCGGATTCCTCGAGTCCGTGACCCGGGACGGCTTTGCCGTCGCGCACGATATCAGCGCCTACAGTTTCGCAGCCCTGGGCAAGGCCCTTTATCCGCTGATGCCGGAATCCGGCGGCTCGATGCTCACGCTGACCTATCTCGGCGCGGAACGGGCACTGCCCGGCTACAACGTCATGGGACCGGCCAAGGCGAGTCTGGAAGCCTCGGTACGCTACATGGCGGCGGAACTGGGCCCCCGCAACATCCGCGTGAACGGCATTTCCGCCGGACCGATCAAGACCCTGGCCGCCGCGGGCATCTCCGGTTTCCGCGACATGCTCAGTGCCACGGCGCAGGCGGCGCCTCTGGGCCGTAACGTGGAACCGCTGGAAGTGGGCAACACGGCCGCGTTTCTGTGCAGCGACCTGGCATCCGGGATCACCGGCGAAATCCTCTTCGTCGACGCCGGGTACCACATCCAGGGCATGCCCAACGCAGACCTGGGCTGAGATTCGGCCGCCCCGCGCGCCGGTTATCGAATCAGGCGTTCGGCCCAATTGCCGGTCGCCACGCCTGCTGCACCAGGACCAGGAAAACCCCGTCGCGGAATCTCGCCGCCGGGTGGCCGGCTGAACGTCGGCTCAATCCCGCTGCGGCGCGAACCCCCGCCAGGGTTCACCTGACCGGCCGGAGTCAGGGCAAGGGCCGCGCCCTGCTCGGCCGGCATCCCGGGTTCTAGTACGGTGAGGCTGGCTCGACCTGCTC
>CALBOV010000317.1 GCA_937896565.1 uncultured Salinisphaerales bacterium | reverse complement strand
GGCGAGTACCGCACTTGCTGTCTTCCCATCGCTCCATCCTCTCAAGCTTTGGAGCCTCCGAGAAACCCGGGGCGGTTCAGGCCTTGACGATCAACCTTGTTTCGGCACAACCACCGTCTTTCGCTTCAACCATACACATTCTCGATTGCTGCCGGTTATCCACCCGAACATCGGATGCCACTTACCGGCGCTGCGGTAGTCTCAACTGATGAACGGCGCAAGCACGCGCTTGCGTGATCAGGCAGCAAGACGCTGCATGGGTTTGTCGACAAAGGAAGGTAACGACATGGGATTCGGTGGAATTTTTGGTTTGCTGGTACTGATCGCGGATATCTTCGCGATCATCAAGGTGGTGCAGTCCGGCGCGGAGGATTTGCACAAGGTGCTGTGGGTGGTGCTGATCATCCTGCTTCCGGTGATCGGTCTGATCATCTGGTTTCTCGCCGGGCCGGGGGACAAGAAGCTCAGGATTTAGCGAGACCGAACTGTCGTGTAGTTGACAGATTTCGGGTTGGCGCGGGCTCTACGCTCGGGGTTTGGTTCATCACCCGGACAACGCCATGCGCAATCGTGAGCAGTGGATGAGGGAATACCTCGTCAGCCACCGCCATCCCGTCAATTCGCTGATTCATTTGATCTGCGTGCCGCCGATCGTGTTTTCCACCATCGCGCTGGCGTGGCTGGTGCAGCAGGGCCGGAAATGACCGATCTGACGGGGAAGGTTGTCTGGATCACCGGGGCGTCGGGCGGGATCGGCGAAGGGCTGGCGCTGCGGGCCGCCGAGCGCGGCGCGAAGCTGGTGCTGACGGCGCGGCGCGAGACGGAGTTGATGCGCGTGCGCAACATCTGCCCGCGGCCGGAGGATGTCGCGGTGCTGCCCTGCGATCTGGCGCAGCTCGATGATGTGGATGCGCTTCGCGAGCGGGCGGAGAGCTTCTTCGGCCCGATCGATGTGCTGGCGAACAACGCCGGGTTGTCGCAGCGCACGCTGACGATGGATACGTCGATGGACATCTGCCGCCGCATCATGGAGGTGGATTTTTTCGCGCCGGTGGCGCTGAGCCGCGCGGTGCTGCCCGGCATGCTGGAGCGCGGGCAGGGGCATATCGTCGTGGTCAGCAGCGTGTTCGGGCACATCGCCATGGCGCGCCGCTCGGCCTACGCCGCGGCCAAGCATGCACTGCACGGCTATTTCGATTGCGCGCGCGTGGAACTGGGGGACAAGGGCATCCGCTTCACCACGGTCTGCCCCGGATTTGTCAGCACGCAGGTGTCGGTCAACGCGCTGACCGCCAGCGGCCAGCCGTTCGGGGATGTGGATTCGGAGATCGCCGGGGGCATGCCGCCCGCCGTCTGCGCCGAACGGATCTGGCGGGCGGTGGAACGCAACCGGCCGGAAGCGATCATCGCCGGCAAGGAGGCGTTCGCCGTCTACTTCAAGCGCTTTCTGCCGCTGACCGCCTACACGGCCTTCGCCCGCCGCCTCAAGGTGCACTGAGGCGGCGGACGCGGCCGTCGGCGGGTTCAGTCCGCCGTGTCTTCCGTCTCCGACTCGGCGGTCTCGTCCTTGGCCGCCGGGTCGTATTGCCTGAACCAGCCCATGATGTTGTCGGTCTTGGCGATCAGGCGGCTGGGCCGGCTGGCGATGTGGTGGGACGAGCCGGGAATGCGGATCAGCGCGGTGTCGATCTTGCGCAGCTTGAGCGCGGTGTAGAACTGCTCGGCCTCCCAGGTCGGGGTGCGCCAGTCCTGTTCGCCGACCATGACCAGGGTCGGGGTTTCGACGTGGCCGACCAGGCTGATCGGCGAGCGCTCGAAGTAGGCCTGCGGGTTGTCCCAGGGGTCTTCGCGAATCCAGTGACGGCGGACATAGGCCGCGATGTCGCCGGTTAGCGCCTCGGTGAACCAGTTGATCACCGGCTTGACCGTGGCGGCGGCGACGAAGCGGTTGGTCTTGCCGACGATCCAGGCCGTGAGCACGCCGCCGCCGGAGCCGCCGGTGACGAACAGGCGCTCCGGGTCGGCGTAATCGCGCTCGATCATCGCGTCGACCACGGCCATCAGGTCGTCGTAGTCATTGCCCGGGTAGGCGAGATCGATGAGCTGGGCGAATTCCTCGCCGTAGCCGGTGGAACCGCGCGGGTTGGACCAGACGGTGACGTAGCCATCGGCCGCGTAGCGCTGGATTTCCGCCGCGAAGAACGGGCCGTACATGGTGTGCGGGCCGCCGTGGATTTCCAGCAGCAGCGGGAAGCTGCCATCCGCCTTGAAGTCTGGCGGCAGGGCGACCCAGGCTTCGATCTCGCGGCCGTCGTGGCCGGACTTGACGGTGAATTCCTCGATGCGGGCGAGATCGAGATACGGCAGCACGTCGTCATTGAGCGCGGTGAGCACGCGGTTCTTCACCCGGCGCCCGGCCACGGCGATTTCGGCGGGGCGGTCGGTGGAGCCGGCGGTGTAGGCGATGACGGGGCGGCCTTCGGTGGAGACCGAGAAATCCGCCGAGGCGTAGGGCCGGCCGATTGAGGTGCCGCCCAGCCCGGAAACGGCGATGGCGTGGTCGCCATCGGTGTCGATCTCGAACAGATCGATCTGGCCGGCGTTCTCGATCTCCACGTACAGGCTGCGCCCGTTGGGTGCCCAGGCGAGTTTGCCCATGGAGCGGTCCAGGTCGGCCGCGAGTTCGCGCACGTTGCCGCCGTCGGCATCCATCAGATACAGGTTGTCCTGCTCGTAGGAGAGCACGTGATCATCGAAGCCGAGGAAGGCGATGGTCTTGCCGTTCGGCGAGACGACGGGGCTGTAATCGGGGCCGTCGCGGTCGGTCAGCGCGTGGATGGACTTGTCCTTCAGCTCCACCGCGTAGATCTCGCTCTCGATGGGGTCGAGATCGCGATCCTCGGCCAGATTGCCGCTGACGAGCACCGTGTCGTTGTCCAGCCAGGCCGGCTGGCCGAGGTCGGCCTCGCCGAAGGTGAGCTGGCGCGGCGAGCCGCCATCGGCCGACAGCACGAAGAGTTGATCCGTGCCTTTCTTCAGATAGCCCTGGCCGTCGAAGCGGATGGTCAGATCGTCGAACACGCGGACGGGATCATTCCACTTGGCGCCTTCCGGCGCGCTCGGCGGCTTGGCGAAGCTGGGCGTCTCGCCGGGCACGAACATGGTGAACGCGATCTGGCGGCCGTCGGGCGACCACACGGCGCCAGCCGCGCCTTCCTCGAGCTGCGCCAGCGAAAAGCTCTTGCCGGTGTCGAGGTACAGCAGCCGCAGTTCCGGCTTGCCTTTCGCCGACGTGGAATAGAGCAGCCGGGTTCCGTCCGGCGACCACACCGGGCCACCCGCCGAGGCGCCGCCGGTGACCAGCGGGCGCTGTTCGCCGGAGTCCACGTCGATGATCCACAGATCGCCGCGATTCTGGTCACTGCGGCGGTCCATGGAATGCCGGACATAGACGATCGATTCACCGTCCGGCGACACGCGCGGCGTGCCGGCATATTCCAGATCGAAGACGCGTTCTGCGGTAAAGCGGTTGGATTCGGGTTCCGGTGCGTCCTGCGCCTGCGCCGGCAGAATGCCAGCGAGCAGGCAGGCTGCGGAGGCTGCGAGTCGGTTCAACGTGGTTCCCCTGAGCATATTCAATGCCCGCACGATACCGCGTTCGCCGTGCGGGGGGGGGTTAGGCGTTGCGCTTGCGGTGCCAGGGGATGAGCGCGGCGCTGAGCAGCAGCATCAGGGCGCCGTAGAGCAGGATGGCGAACAGGGTGTTGTCGCCCACCGGGTCGCTGGTGCCGACCACGGCGGGG
>CALBOV010000316.1 GCA_937896565.1 uncultured Salinisphaerales bacterium | reverse complement strand
CCGGCGGGCGAAGGCGAGCACCTGATGATCCAGGTGCGCAAGCGTGACCGCACTACCGACCAGGTCACTCGCCAGCTTGCCCGGCTTGCCGGCGTGCGGGCGCGCAACATCGGGTGCTGCGGGATGAAGGATCGCCATGCCGTGACCACGCAGTGGTTCAGCCTGCCTTGGCCGATCAAGCGCGAATCCCCGGATCCAGGCGACTGGTCCGAGCGACTGGACGGTGCGGATTGTCTGCGCATCGAGCGGCACGACCGCAAGCTGCGGCGCGGCGCCCATGCGCTGAATCGCTTCGAACTGCGGGTTGATCTGGACGGTGCGGTGGATGCTGATGCGCTGGCCGCGCGCATCCAGGCGATTGCCGAGCGGGGTGTGCCCAATGCATTCGGGTCGCAGCGCTTCGGCCGGGAGGGGCGCAACCTGGAACAGTTCGAGGCCATGGACCGCCCGCCTGGGATCGTGCTCTCGGCCGCGCGTTCCGCGCTGTTCAACCGCGTGCTCGACGCGCGTGTTCGCGACGGTTCCTGGAACCGGCTGCTGGACGGCGAGTGGTGCATGCTCAATCACAGCAACAGCGGGTTTCTTGCCGATGCCGATGATCCTGCACTGCAACGGCGCACGGAGGAGGGCGATCTGCACCCGAGTGGACCGATGCCCGGCCGGGCGTCCGACGGTCCTGTCGGTGTCGCGCAGGCGCGCGAACAGGCCTGGTTGGCCGATGCCGCACCCTGGATCGACAAGCTCGCGGCGCTGGGCGTCGAGGCCTCCAGACGGCCGCTGCGCGTGATTCCGGAGCAGTTGCGCATCCTGCGGCATGAGGCAAATTCGGTCGTGCTTTCGTTTGCGCTGCCACCTGGCAGTTTCGCCACGACCGTGGTTTCAGAATGCATTGATTTCGACGGATATTTGCACCAGCGTAGTTCGAACTCGTAGACTCAGGCGATGAGCACAAAGGCGGCAGAAATCGCCCGCGAGACGACCGCAGCAACCAGCGTCCGGAACCGGCGTGGTGGTCGTAACACGCGTGAGGCGATTCTCGACACAGCGGAAGAGTTGCTGCAGCGGCGTGGTTACAACGCGTTCTCATATCACCACATCGCGGTTCAGCTCGGAATTCGCAACGCTGCCATCCACTATCACTTCCCCTCCAAGGAAGATCTCGGCATCGAACTGGTGTCGCGTTTCCGCATGCGCCTGGCCGAATGGATCGAGGTGCTGGAGGAACAGGAGTCCGATCCCTGGGCTCTGCTCGACGCCTACTTCGAGTTCTATCTGGACTACCTCGACGAAGGCGGTCGCAAGATCTGTTTCAGCGGCATGCTGGGCGCCGAGTTCCAGGCGATTCCCGACGGCATGCGTGAAGAGGCGCGGCAGTGCATGGAGCAGATTCTCCATTGGCTGGTGAGCGTGCTGGAGCGCGGTGAAGCGGCCGGCCGCATCCGCTATGAAGGGCCTCCGGAAGCCAAGGCGGTTCAACTCGGTGCCGCCTTGCAGGGCGGGTTGCAGATTGCCCGCGTCGCCGGTGCGGACCGGTTCCGTCAGTTGATCGAACAGCTCCGCCTGGAATTGCAGCCGAATCCGATCTGATCAACCGCTTGTTTCAGCGCGGCTTGCGCAGCAATACGACCGTGGCGCCTGACCCGCCTTCCTGCGGCTTGGCCGATGCATAGCCGAGCACATCCTGCCGCCGACGCAGCCAGCGCGCGACGGCCGGCTTGATCACCGGGCCGGCGGCGGATGATCCCAGCCCCTTGCCATGAATCACCTTGACGCAGCGGTAGCCGCGATCCGCGGATTCGGCGAGAAACTCGGCCAGCGCCAGACGCGCCTGTTCCCGGTTCAAACCGTGCAGGTCGATGCTGGACTGCAGGGTGAACGCGCCCCGTCGCAGTTTGCGAAAGTCACTCTCCGACAGACCATTCGCGCGATAGAGCAGGCCTTCACCGGATTCCTCGTGACTGTCGGGGTCAGCCTCCAGCGATTCGCGCAGCACGGCCTGCCGGTCGAGCTCGCTCTGGCGCGGCGTGTCATCGGGGGCGGTGCGGTGCGGGCGCTCACGATCCGTCCTGCTAAGCGGCTGCACGCCGCCGTAGGCCGACTCCAGCAGGGCCCGATCGTCGTCGTCGGAATCCGTTGTCCGTCCCATCTGCGATAAGATAACGACATTCGCCGTCGCTCTGCACGGCCCGAATCGATCACCATGCATATCCTCGTTTCCAATGACGACGGCTGTCAGGCCCCGGGCCTGATTTGCCTGGCCCGGCGATTACGCCAGTTCGCGAACGTGACCGTCGTCGCGCCGGACCGCAATCGCAGCGGCGCGAGCAACTCCCTGACCCTGATGCGGCCACTGCGCGTGCATCAGCATGCCGACGGCACGCGCTGCGTTGACGGCACCCCCACCGACTGCGTTCACCTTGCGCTGACCGGGCTGCTGGACGAGCCACCGGACATGGTGGTCTCCGGCATCAACGCCGGAGCGAACCTGGGGGATGACGTGCTGTATTCCGGAACGGTCGCGGCGGCGATGGAAGGCCGCTTCCTCGGATTTCCGTCCATCGCCGTCTCCTGCACCGCGGTCGAGCCCAAGCACTACGAAGCGGCGGCCGAGGTGGTCGTGCGCCTGATCGACACGCTGCGCGAGGTGCCGTTCGCGGACAGCACGATTCTGAACGTTAACGTGCCAGACCGGCCGTTCGACGCGCTGGAAGGCGTGGTCAACACGCGCCTGGGCAACCGGCACAAGGCGGAGCCGGTCATCCAGGATCGCGACCCCAAGGGCCGCGAGATCTTCTGGATTGGTCCCACGGGTCCCGAGCTGGATGCCGGCCCCGGCACCGATTTCGATGCGATCTCGCGCGGCTACGCGTCGGTGACGCCGATCCAGGTCGACCTGACCCGCCATGAGGCGATCGAACCGCTGGGGCGCTGGCTGCCCCGGCTGCGCGACTGATCGATGGTCGGACTTCGGCATCCGCATGTGCGTGGCCTGGGCATGACCGCCCAGCGCAATCGCAAGCGTCTGGTGGACCGTCTGTACGAGGAGGGCATCCGCGATGACCGGGTGCTGAAGGCCATCGGCACCGTGCAGCGTCATCGTTTCGTCGACGAGGCGTTGGCGAACATGGCCTACCGCGACACCGCGCTGCCCATCGGTCATGGCCAGACGATTTCGCAGCCGCTGATCGTCGCCCGGATGACCGAGGCGCTGCTGGAGCCCGGGCCGTTCGACACGGTGCTCGAGGTCGGTACCGGCAGCGGATATCAGGCCGCCGTACTCGCTGAGATCGTGGATCAGGTGCTCACCGTCGAGCGCATCCGGCCGCTTTATCAGCGCGCAGGCCGCCTGCTGCGGGAGCTGGGCTATCACAACGTGCGCCTGCGGCAGTCGGATGGTTCCTGGGGCTGGCCGCAGCTTGGGCCGTTCGAGCGCATCGTGGTCACCGCGGGAGGCGAGCAGATCCCTGATGCCTTGCGCGAACAGCTCGCGCCGGACGGCGTGCTGGTGATGCCGGTCGGGCCATCCGGTCGCCAGGAACTGATCCGCCTGACCCGTCACGGCCAGGACTGGGAACGGGAATCACTGGGGTTGGTGAGCTTCGTTCCGCTGGTCTCCGACAAGATCTGAATCCATCGTTTTCATGGACCGCCGACGCGGTCCGTCCGGGAGTTCGTACCACCATGTTTCGTCGCCTGTATGACTGGACCATGCTCAAGGCGCGGCATCGTCACGCCCGCGGCTGGCTGTTCGGCTTCGCTGTCTCCGAAGCCGTGTTCTTCCCGATTCCGGTCGATGTGCTGCTGGCGCCGATGGTCATGGCGGTGCGCGAACACTGGTGGCGGCTGGCGCTGCTGACCACGCTGGGATCCGTCGTCGGCGCGCTGGTGGGCTACCCGCTCGGGTACTTTCTGATCGAGTCGTTGACCCCGCTGTTGCACGATGTGGGTTACTGGGAGGCCTATCAGCATGCGCAGGACTGGTTCCGGCAATACGGCTTCTGGGCGCTGCTGATTGCGGGATTCACGCCGATTCCCTTTAAAGTGTTCACCATCGCGGCGGGTGCGGCGGCAATGCCGCTCCTGCCATTCATCGCGGCCTGCGCGGTCGGACGGGCGGGGCGGTTCGGGCTGGTGGCGGGTCTGGTCGCCGCCGCCGGGCCGATGTTCGAAGACAGGTTGTTGCGGTATATCGACGGGATTGGATGGGCGTGCCTGGCATTGATCGCAATCGGCTTGCTGTTCTGGCGCTTGGCCTGACCCTGCTGCTGGCCGGCTGCGCGTCGGCCGTCCGCTGGGAGAACACCGCCGACGGGCTGCAGGGACGCACCTACACCGTGCGTCAGGGCGACACGCTGTACTCCATCGCGTTCCGACATCAGCTGGACTACCGGACGCTGGCGCGGTGGAACGGAATCGGCAACAGCTATCTGATCAAGCCGGGACAGACGCTGAAGCTTTATCCGGGTGGTGGCGGTTCGCAGGAGACGACCCGGACCGCGTCACGGTCCTCCAGCCCGCCCTCGCGCAGCAGCGCGCCGGCTCGCACACCGCCGCCCGCAAGACCAGCTCCACAGCGTCCCGCTTCGCCCCCCGCCAGACCGACGATGGCCAAGGGGCAGTGGATCTGGCCAGCGCGTGGCGACATCCTGCAGTCCTATTCCGAGCGCTCCAAGGGCATCAATATCGGCGGACAGGTTGGGGACAGCATCCGGGCGTCCGCCGAGGGCACCGTGGTGTACGCCGGCAGCGCGCTCAAGGGCTATGGTCTGCTGGTGATCGTCAAGCACAGCGAGGCGGAACTGTCCGCCTACGGTCACAACCGCAAACTGCTGGTCAAGGAGGGGCAGCGGGTGAAGCAGGGCGAGGTCCTGGCGGAGATGGGGCTGGGCCCGTCCCGGCAACCGCTGCTGCATTTCGAGATTCGCCACAACGGCCAGCCGGTCAACCCGCTGGGACTGCTGCCCAGCGGCTGAGACGGGGATCGGCGTCCTCAGGCGCGACTTCCGTGTTCATTTCGATACAATCCCCGGCCCCGCATCGCGACTCGCGATGTCCATCTGACTGCTAACAGACAAGACCCCGGCCGTGAAGGATCACTTCCAGCGCATCGAGCGCCTCCCCCCATACGTTTTCAATATCGTCGGACAGCTCAAGCAGGAAGCGCGAGCCCGGGGCGAGGACATCATCGATTTCGGCATGGGCAATCCCGATCGGCCCACGCCGCAGCACATCGTCGACAAGCTGACCGAGGCGGCCCAGCGTGGCGATACGCACCGGTATTCGGTCTCGCGCGGCATTCCGCGCCTGCGGCTGGCGATTTGCGACTGGTACCGGCGCCGCTTCGGCGTGGAGCTGGACCCCGAATCCGAGGCGATCGTGACGATCGGCTCCAAGGAGGGCCTGGCGCACCTCGCGCTCGCCTGCCTGGGGCCGGGTGACATCGTGTTGGTGCCGAATCCGGCGTACCCGATCCACCCCTACGGCGTGGTTATCGCCGGCGCCGACGTGCGCCATGTGCATCTTTCGAACGACACCGAGGAGTTCTTCAGCGAACTGGAAAAGGCGCTGCGGGAATCCTGGCCGGCGCCGAAGATGATGCTGCTGAACTTCCCGGCCAATCCGACGGCGATGTGCGTCGATCTGGCGTTCTTCGAGCGCGTGGTCGAGATCGCGCGGGAGTTCGACCTGTGGATCGTCCAGGATCTGGCCTACGCCGAGCTCTGCTACGACGGCTACGAGGCCCCGTCGATCCTGCAGGTGCCCGGCGCCAAGGACGTCGCGGTGGAGTCCTACTCGCTGTCCAAGACCTACAACATGCCCGGCTGGCGTGTCGGTTTCATGTGCGGCAATCCGCAACTGATCGCCGCGCTGGGCCGGATGAAATCCTACCTGGACTACGGGATGTTCACGCCGATTCAAGTCGCGGCCATCGCCGCGCTCAACGGTCCGCAGGACTGTGTCAAGGACATCCGCGAAACCTACCGCTCACGCCGTGACGTGCTCTGTGACGGCATGGCCAGTGCCGGCTGGGAGGTCGACCGGCCGAAGGCGACGATGTTTGTCT
>CALBOV010000315.1 GCA_937896565.1 uncultured Salinisphaerales bacterium | reverse complement strand
GTATTCCGGCAGCCCGGCGATGCGCCGCAGTCCGACGCGAAAGCGGATGTCGTCCCGCGTGGGATAAACCCACAGCGACAGCGCCTTGTCCGCGGCGGTCAGGAACTCCGCGCCGCGGAACCATGCGCCGACGCCGTCGGGATGGTCATCCATCGTGATCTTCATCGACTCCGCGCCACCGGGCGTGTGGTTGCGTTCGGTGGCATCGACCTCACAGTCCGCGCAGTGCGAACCGGTGATCGCGACATTCGCCAGATGGTCGCTGTCGAAGATCAGCGACTCGGGATGCGCGGGGATGGACGGCTGGACCGGCGCTGCCTCGGGCGACTGTTCGCAACCACCGGCAAAACCGGGGAATCCGCCGGGTACCCGATTCGCAAGCTGCGTCTCGAACAAGGATGTCGGCTCGAGCCCGGACCGGCCGATGCCCTCGTAGAGCACGTTCTGATCGAAGGCGCCGATACCGGGTGCGCCGCGCTTCGATCCGACGCGTGGCTGCCCGGCGCCGTCGATGCGAGCGATCTCGGTAGGCAGACCGTTGCGCGACGGGCCGAGATCATAGGTGGCCAGCCCGGTGACGCCGGTCGCGGTCAGCGCGCCATCGGAGGCCGGGTTCAGCAACACATTGCCGCCGTACCAGCCGCCCAGGCGACCGTCTCCGCGCACATTCCACAGTGCGCCGCTGAACACGGTCTCGTAGGCGCCGCCGCTGTGCGAGCCGCGTTCCAGCATGTGCAGGCCCGTGCCATAGCCGAGCCGGTGGTTGTCGAACAGCACCGCCTGGACATAGCCGAAATGCGTGTCGTCACCCCCCATCCGCGACGCGTACGAGGTATTGCCCGACAGCACGACCATGGACGAGGGCGCGCGCTGGACGAGAAAGCCGTGGCGAACCTCCTCGGCATGGTTGCGGTAGAGCAGCACGTTCTGCGACGCGAACACCTCGAAGCCGTAGCCGTACCCGCCCCCGCCATCGTCCTGCATGTCGAACACGGCGCTGTTCGACACCGTCACCCGCGCCGCGTGGGAAACCAGAATGCCCTGGCGCGGGAAATTGCGAACGTGAACATCATGGACCCAGGCGTCGCGCATGGCCTCTATCAGCACCCCGGCGCCACCCGGACGCCCGCCGACGCCGCCGCTGTTGTCCTCGAAGCGGATCGCCAGCCCCGACACGCCCGAGTTGGCGCGTAGCCCGGCCCAGGCCGGCCGCGACGGATCGCGCAGCCGGATGGGATTGTTGGCGCTGTCCAGCGCGATCGGGAACGGTGCGTCCACGGTCACGTTGCGACCGCTGATGTCGGTGATCCGGCGCAGGTAGACGAAGGCGAACTGGCGGTCGGACTTGCCCTCCGCCGGCCAGCCCGATTCGCCGCCCCAGCGATGCTCCGGGCCGGAGTTCGCCCTCACCAGCGCCGGCCAGAAGTACTGCACCGCGACCACCCACTGCCCGACACGCAGTCCGCGGGCGCTGCGCACCTGAAAGGACCGGCTCTGCTCGGGAATCGAACCGGCCACGTCGGCGAGTACCGGGCTGCGGTCCCACCAGCCCAGACGCCATTCACCCAGGTCGCGGCCGATGGTGAACACGCCCTCGCGGGCGTCACCCTCCGAGACACGGTAGCCGGCGGGCACGTCGATCAGCGTCCGCGCGCTGCCGGCACCCTCGACGGACACGTTGTCGTAAGGCACGGCCACCGACCGGCTCAGCGTGAAGGTTCCGGCGGGAATCCGGACCACGCCACCACCGGCGCGCCCGACCTTGTGAATGGCGGCCTGCAAAGCGCCGGTGATGTCACCCTGCCCGTCGACCTCGACCACCGAACAGGGCACCTGATTCCCGAGCGGGCCGCGGCTCAGGTCGTAACCGACAAAGGAATAATCCGCCAGGCGCCAGCGTCGCCCGCCGACACTGATCTCGGCCGGCTCGTAACGGCCCGTGACCTCATCGTAGGGCAGCAGTTCGCTGGTCCAGGCCTGCGCGCCGGCGCTCAGCAGCGATGCCGCCACCGCGAGCAGCACGCCAGGCCAACCCGCCCGGCGAACAACGCTATGCCGACTAATCCAGAACATCCGGCAGCCAGGTCGCCAGCGCCGGCCACCAGGCCAGCATGAGCATCAGCACGACCTGAATCACGATGAACGGGATGACACCACGGTAAATCGACAGCGTCGAGACGGCGTCGGGCGCCACGCCGCGCAGATAGAACAGCGCGAATCCGAACGGCGGCGTCAGAAAGGAGGTCTGGAGATTCAACGCCATCATCACGCCGAGCCAGACCGGATCGACGCCCATCGCCAGCAGGATGGGACCGACGATAGGCACGACGACGAAGGTGATCTCGATGAAGTCCAGGATGAATCCGAGCAGGAACATCACCAGCATCACCACGATCACCGCGGTGATCCGGCCACCAGGCAGCCCGTGCAGCATCTCGGCGACCAGTTCGTCGCCGCCGTAGCCGCGGAAGACCAGCGAGAACACCGAGGCGCCGATCAGGATCAGGAACACCATGGCGCTGATGCGTGTCGTCGACTCCGCGCACTCGCGCAAATCGGCCCAGCCGAGCCGACGCCGGAACAGAGCGATCAGCATCGCGCCGACCGCGCCCACCGATGCGGCCTCCGTGGGCGTGGCGATGCCCATCATGATCGAACCCAGCACCGCGCCGATCAGCGCGATGGGGGGCAGCACGCCCCCGAGAAACGCCCACAGCGAGAACCGCTCGGCGGAGGCCGCCGGCATCAGGTCCGGACGGCGCCAGGCCTGCACCAGCAGCCAGACGATATAGGCCGCCACCAGCAGCAGTCCGGGCAGCAACGCGCCCATGAACAGATCGCCGACCGACACCGTGTCCGGCGAGAACACGCCCTGGCGGATCTGCGCCTGCTGGTAGGCGGAGGACATCACGTCGCCCAGCAACACCAGCACGATGGAAGGAGGAATGAGCTGCCCCAGCGTGCCGGAGGCGCAGATCGTCCCGGTCGCGGTGTCGGGCGAATAACCGGCGCGCAGCATCACCGGCAACGACAGCAGCCCCATGGTCACCACGGTGGCCCCGATGATGCCGGTGGATGCCGCCAGCAGCGCGCCGACCAGCACCACGCTGACCGCCAGCCCGCCGCGCAGCCGTCCGAACAGGCTGGCCATGCCGGTCAGCAACTGCTCGGCCACGCGTGAACGCTCCAGCACCACGCCCATCAGCACGAACAGCGGTACGGCGACCAGGGTCTCGTTCATCATGATGCCGAACACCCGGTTCGGCACCGCCTGCAGGAATGACGGATCGAACACGCCGGCCAGCGTGCCGATGCCCGCGAATGCCAGCGCGACGCCAGCCAGCGTCAGCGCGACCGGATAACCGGCCAGCAGCACGGCGCAGACGACAAGAAACATCGCGATGGCGATCAGGCTCATCGGTCGCCCCGTAGCCGCACCGCGGACCGCAGCCCCAGCGCCAATCCCTGCAACGACAGCAGCACGGCCGCCACCGGGATCAGCGTCTTGATCAGGAATACGCCCGGCAGGCCACCCGGCTCACGCGAACCCTCGCGCACCCGCCAGGCCGCGGCAACATAGTCCAGGCTTTCGATCAGCAGATAACCGCAGACCGGCCACAGCAGCAGCACCGTGCCCAGCAGATTCACCAGCGCCTGCCGCCGCGGTGGCCAGTCGCGGTAGAACACGTCGACGCGAACATGCCCATCCTCGCCAAGCACCCAGGCCAGCGCGAGCATGAACATCGCGGCGTTCGCGGCGACCAGGGCCTCCTGCATCGCGACCCAGCCGAGACTCCAGCCGTAGCGCAGCGCGACGATGCCGAAGCACAGCAACGCCATGACAATCGTCAGCCATGCCGCGCAGCGACCGACCAGCCTCGGCAATGCCGCGAGCCCCGCGGCCCAGCGTTCTGGCGCCGAATCCCTGGCGCGATCCCGATCCGTCATGCGCTCTGGCGACTGGCCCCCGTCTTCATGAGATCAACGGCAGCCGCGGTGAGCAGATGGTCGACCTGAACCGACCCGGGCTCCGCCGCCTTCAGCAGGCCCTCGAGCTGGCTGAGCACCTGCTGCAACACGGAATGCGACGAGTCATGGCGGGTGAGCTGACATTCGACGATGGCCGTATTCAGCTGGATGCGGATCTGTTCTCCGGGCACCTGGAACAATGTTTCGGAGACCCGGGTGGTCAGCTCCCGCATCACCGCTTCGCCACTGCACAAGCGCGTCGATGGCATCACGATCATGATGTCATCGGCGCCATAGCGGCCGATCACGTCCACCTGACGCATGCGCGCCCGAAGAAGATCAGTCATTTCCCGCAGCACGTGGTCGCCCGCGGTACGCCCATGCGTCTCGTTCAGCTTCCGGAAGCCGTCGATATCAATCACGGCGACGCAGAACGCCTGACCGTCACGCTGGGCACGCTGCAACTCGAAGCTCACCCATTCCATCAGCGCCGGACGGTTGTATAGGCGG
>CALBOV010000314.1 GCA_937896565.1 uncultured Salinisphaerales bacterium | reverse complement strand
TGGTAGCGGGGGCAGGATTCGAACCTGCGACCTTCGGGTTATGAGCCCGACGAGCTGCCTGGCTGCTCCACCCCGCACCAGGGAGCGCGGATACTATAGAAGCCGTGTTTGTCATGCAACTGAAAGAAACTTTCTTCAGCAATTTCATCCAGTTATGTAGATGGCAGGGGCCGCCGGAGCGCGACGGCGATCCCCTATCCGACCGTCACGCCGCCTTGGGACCGCTGGCCAGCCGTTCCATGTCCGCCTCGAACTGGGGAATGCGGGCGAGAAACTCGTGATTGTCGTGGTCCCACGGCTGGAAGCTCGGGCGGAAATAGTCGAACCATTCGGGAACCGTCTTCGCCAGCGCGCCGGGTGAGCGGAACAGGTAGTTCGCCAGCCCCGCGTAACCCTTGAGCCGTGCGCGCAGTCCCTTCTTCAGGGATGGGTCCGCACGCACCATCCTCCAGTGAAACTCGGCGACAAGCGGCCAGAAGATCAGCGTCGCGACGATCAGCCCCACCGCGCGATTCACATAGGCATCCGGTCGCCCCTTCATCGCCACGTCCCAGACGTCGAACGCAACCGCCTTGTGTTCGGTTTCCTCCAGCGCGTGCCAGTTCCAGATCTTCGCCATGATCTCGTCCGAATCACCCATGACGCGTTCATCGGCGAGCAGCTTGTCGGCCATGATCGCGGTGAAATGCTCCAGGGCGATCGTCGCGGAGAGCTGCATCGACTTCGGCATGTGCAGCTTCAGTTCCTCCAGCAGCCAGTGCACCCGGGCTTCCATCGCATCAACCGGCATGCCGGCCTTCGCCACCGCCGCGTTGTAGGCCTCGTGCTCACGTCCGTGCATCGCCTCCTGACCGATGAACGCGGTCACTGCCTTCTGCAACTCGGGATCGGTGACCTGATCACGGTAATGTCGGACGGCATGCATGAAAAAGCGCTCGCCGACCGGAAAGAACACGGACAGCGTATTGAAGAAATGCGAGACGTAGGGCCCCTGCTCGTGCCAGTTCAGCACGTCACGGGAACCCAGGTTGAATCGAAAGTCGCGGCGGGTGGGCAGCATCGAAAGACTCCGGCATCCAATTTAGTGTCATCACACGGTGTCAACATTCTTTTCTGATGTCAACATCGTTTGATGTAACATTCTCGCTGTTGATGTCACATGCGAGACCGTCATGACGGACACACCCGTTGCTCCGACCAGCCAGGACAGGCGGAAGACGCAAAAAGCGTTAGGCCGTACCATGGAGCCCGTGGACAGGCCAGAAGACAATGTGCCCGGAACGGTTCGACAGGCGCAGGACAACCTTTCGGAATATCGGATCCGGGAATTGGCCCGGTTGTCGGGCACATCCGTGCGCAACATCCGTGCGTATCAGGATCGAGGGCTGATCCCCCCACCCGTTCGTCGCGGTCGCGTCAGCATCTACTCTCACGATCACCTGTCGCGCCTGCGCGTGATCACGGAGATGCTGGACCGCGGCTACACGCTGAGCAGCATCGGCGAGTTGTTTCAGGCCATGGAAGCCGGTCACGACATCGCCGACCTCATGGGGCTGCAGCGGGCCGTCTCCTCGCCATGGACGGACGAAGTCCCGCAAACCTATTCGTTGGGCGATCTGATGAAGATGTTCCGCGGCAACTTCTCGCCGCGCTGGCTGATGATCGCCACCGATCTCGGCCTGCTCGAACAGACCGGAGCGAAGTTCCGGGCGCCCAGCCCGCGGATCGTGCACGCCGCCGCCGAACTGGTGGCCGCCGGCATACCGTTCGAGGACATGGTCAGCGTCGTGCGAAAGCTGCGCGCCAACGTCGAGGCCGCCAGCGAGGACATGGTCCGCCTGGTCGAACGGCACTGTTTCGACAAGTACGGCCCCGGCCTGCCTCCGGCCGACAAGGTGCCGGAACTGGCTGAACTGGTCTGGCGGCTGCGCCCACTGGTGGAACAGGGCGTGCTGTCCGAAGTCGCCCGCTCCATGGAGATCGCCGCGAACAAGCATCTCGGTGATCGACTGTCCTATGTACTCGAGACGCTTTACGAGCGCGAGCATCAGGCGCCGGGAGGCGACGACGAGTAGCCCGTTGGCCGCCTTGGCCGTGGGCTGGCTCTCGTCGCCGCTGATGCGGACGCTGCAAGAATGGCCGACAAACGTCTTGCTGGCCGTCCATGGGCAAGTCCACGCGGAGCCGTGAACAGCCCGACTTAGCCCCGGCCGCGACCACCATCACTTCCCCCCAATGTCCCATACGTCAGTGCCGCCTGACCGGCTCGACTGAGCAGCGGTTCGTCACCCGCCTCTGATCGTTGTTCTGGATTTCTGCGCCAAGGGGTTGATTTCCCTTGGATATTCAATGAGACGAACAGGGTAAATTTACTATCCAGTTAGTCAGATCTCGTCGCTAAGGTGAACCGCCCATTCACCAGATCGAGTTCCCGCCATGACGGAATCCACCGGCTCACGCCGCAAGACCCTTCATACGCTGTTTATCGCCAGCCTGATCGGGCTGGGCGTGCTCAGCGGCTGCGACAATTCGAACGAATCACCGTCCGCCGAGGCGCCCGAGAGCAAAACGCTGCGAGACGTCCTCATCGTCGGCAACAACTGGGAGGGCACGGCGGATATCCTCGCGGTCCCCGGCTATCAACGCCTGCAGCGCGTGAACGTGGTACCGGATCTCGAAGAACGCAGGAGCGAAATTCTTCGCAATCCGGTCCGTCTGATCTACTACCACGCAATCCGGCAACTGATTGGCGAAGGCAACGATCAGCTGGTGGACGACATGTACGCATCCAAGGACGGCAAAACGCTGTTCGTCTCCCGCCCCAGCCTGGCCGACGTCGTCGCCATCGACCTGGCCAGCGGTGAGATCGTCTGGCGGACTCCTGTGGCGGGCCAGCGTTCCGATCACATGGCGATATCGCCCGATGGCACGCGCCTCGTCGTGTCGGCCTCAACGGCCAATGTCGTCCACGTCATCGACACTGCCACCGGCGCCATTCTCGGGGATGTGCCGTCGGGCGACTCTCCTCATGAAAGCGTGTTCTCGCACGACGGAAAGCTGATCTATCACGCCAGCATCGGGCTGGTCTATACACCCCTGGACAACCCGATTCTGGACACATCCAAGGGCGAACGCTTTTTCGAGATCATCGATGCGGAAACGCTGGAAGTCCTGCATACCTTCAACCCGGCCGAGAAGCTGGAGGAGGCAGGCTATCCGGGCATGAGCGCGGCGATGCGTCCCATGGCGCACTCTCCAGATGAGCGTTTCCTCTACTTCCAGGTGTCGTTCTTCCACGGCTTCGTGGAATACGACCTGCAGGAAGATCGCGTGACCCGCGTGGCCGAACTGCCCGTCAGCGAAGAAGCCGCCGGCCTGCGCCGCGACCAGTACATCCTGGACTCCGCTCACCACGGCATCGCCATGAGTGGCGACGGCGAGAAGCTCTGCATCGCCGGCACGATGTCGAACTACGCCGCGATCGTGCAGCGTGACACCTTTGAGTACAAGATCCACGATCTGGGCGCCCGCACCTACTGGGCAACCACCAGCGAAGACGGCGAATATTGCTACGTATCGGTCGCCGGCGATGACACCCTGTCTGTCATCTCCTACGCAACCGAAGAGGAAGTCGCTCGGGTCAGCGTTGGCGATCACCCTCAGCGCGCCCGGACCGCTCGTCTGAGCCGTTCGCTATTCGAATCCGCGGAATAAGCCCGGGTCGATGATGACCGCTCACTCCCGAACCTGGAGTGAGCGGTTTCGCGGCAACCTGACCACGTAAACACGCTCGAGGGTTGGGCTGCACAAAAGGGTCGCCCTCGAGAATCGGGTCAGAGGATGGGCGCGCGAAGCCCCGAAGCGCCGTCGGATGCGTCGGTTGGCGAGGCTGGACGGCATCGCACTCACCCCACACCCGCAATCGCGTACGCCAGGCATCGGGACCGGAACGACGCCTACACAATCAAGGCCTGGTTCTGGGCTTGAGTGCATTTTGGCTGAGAGCAAGCAATCGATTCGGATCGTCCTGACCCTCGCCCTGCGCGGCGCCGCCACATAAGGCCCGGGATCCGATCCGGCCACTTTGCCAAAGCGTCGAACTGGGTGGTGCCCACCAAATCCAGCCTCTGCGCCAACAAAAAACCCCGCTGACGCGGGGCTTTGTGTTTGGCGGAGAAGGAGGGATTCGAACCCTCGAGGGGCGTTCACCCCAACACGCTTTCCAGGCGTGCGCCTTAAACCGCTCGGCCACTTCTCCGAATTGAGGTCGCTGCGCGCCGCTGACTGCGGGCGGGCGGCAATGCGGCGCGCGATGGTATCGACATCGACCCTGGTTGGCAACGCCGGCAGGCGCTCAGGCGGGCGGAGCCTCGGCCTGCTCGTCAGGCGCATCCGCGGGCTGAGGCGGTACGTCGTCCACCTTGGGCAAGGCAGCCGGCACTTCCAGACAGGCCTTTTTGCCCGACGCGTCGCCCTCTTTGGCGAAATCGACGGACTCAGCCAGTTCCGGTATCGCGAACTCCGAGCTGGGCGCGGGAGCGGCCACCCCGGGCGCGTCGTGCAACGGCGGATAAGCGACGGCACGCTCGTAGGGCTGTTCCTTGCTGCACGGGCTGGAAGCGCAACCGGCAGCCGCCAGTGCAACCAGGGTCACGCTGAGAGGACGAGCAATCATTCAGTTCTCCAACGGCACGCCGGCATCGGCCAGCGCGGTCTTCAGTGGGGTTTCGAATTGAGCTTGCATGGGCACCAGCGGCAGGCGGATGCCGGGACCGATGCGCTTCATCAGATGCAGGGCCCATTTCACGGGAATCGGGTTGGGGTCCAGGAACAGTGCCTGATGCAGCCCGGTCATGGGCGCATCGGCGGCGCGAGTCGCGGACTCGTCCCCGGATCGCGCGGCATCACACAGTCGCCGCATCAGTTGCGGGACGACATTCGCGGTCACCGAGATGACACCGTCGAACCCGGCGAGCATGGCGTCGGCCGAGGTGCCGTCATCACCCGACAACAACACGAAGGGCGTCGACAGGCGCTGGCGCAGTTCGGCCACGCGTTGCGGGTCGCCCACGGCCTCTTTCAGAGCTACGATTCGGGGATGCGCCGCCAGACGCTCCACGGTAGCGGGCGCTAGGTCGCAGCCGGTCCGCCCGGGCACGTTGTACAGAATGATCGGAATCGTCGACGCCTCGGCGATGGCGATGTAGTGCCGGTATAGCCCTTCCTGTGGCGGCTTGTTGTAGTACGGCGTCACCACCAGCGCGCCGTCGGCGCCAGCCGCCTCGGCCTCCTGGGTCAGCGCGATGGCCTCGGCGGTGGAGTTCGCGCCGGTTCCGGCGATCACCGGAACACGCCCAGCCGTCACCTCGATCACCCGGCGGATCACCGCCACATGCTCGTCGACGGTCAGCGTCGCGGACTCTCCCGTCGTGCCGACGGCAACCAGGCCCTGCGTACCGGCTTCGATGTGCCAGTCGACCAGTGCGTCCAGCGCGGAATAATCCACAGCACCGTCGGCATCCATCGGCGTGACCAGGGCGACATTGCTGCCTTCAAACATCGGATTGCACTCTCGGGAATGGGCCCTTGGACCGCTTGCATTTGCTAGAATTTCAAAAACTCACGGGGCGATGCGTGCCCGCTATCAAATCGCCGCCGCCCTTGCAGGGCGCGGCAGTATAACTTAGACATTCTTCTATGCCGCATACGCAACACCTGCTGTCGATCGCAATGCACGGTCCGCAGCAGGCCGACCTCTCCCGGTCCCTGGTCACGGAAATCGCCAACCGCGGCTGCAATATCCTGGAATGCCGGATTCATCCGGTGGGGGATCAGTTCGCGGCGACCATGCTCGTTGGCGGAAACTGGAGCAGCCTCGGGCGCCTGGAAACCGCGTTGCCGGCCATCGCCTCCGAACACGGCCTGACCGCGCTGTGCACCCGCAGCGCCGGAAAGAGCGGTGACAGCAAGATGCGACCCTACGCGGTGGAAATCATCGCCCCGCAGGAAGCCGGCCTGCTGCGTGACGTGCTGGACTTCTTCCGCAGCCACGAATCAGCGGTGGTGGAGATCGTCGCCCAGCACTACGAAGCCACCCAGACCGGAGCCGCGCTGGCCAACCTACAGATGGTGGTTCATGTACCCGTCACGGCCCACCCACCGGCACTGCGCGAGTCGTTCATGGATTTGTGCGACGAACTTCACGCGGATGGCCTGCTCGACCCCATCAAGAACTGACAGGAGAACAGCTTTCAGATGACCGTCGAAATCGGACACGCTGCCCCCGACTTTTCCGCCCCCGCCACCGGTGACAAGACCCTGTCGCTGGAGGATTTCCGGGGCAAGGCACTGGTGTTGTACTTCTACCCCAAGGACAACACGCCGGGCTGCACGCAGGAAGGCCAGGACTTTCGTGATCTGCACGCGCAGTTCCAGGCGGCCGGCGCGGAGATCCTTGGTG
>CALBOV010000313.1 GCA_937896565.1 uncultured Salinisphaerales bacterium | reverse complement strand
CACCGTGTGGCCCAGCGATTCGAGCAGTTCCGCGGTGCGGGTCAGACCGGCCAGGCAATCCGCGTGCATGTCGTCGCCCAGCATCGGAACACCGCTGACCGCGATGTGCAGCGGCCGCACCGGTGTTTCCAGCGACTGAAGATACGGCTGTGCCGGCGCGGGCGCTTGCGAGGGGGCGCCCGGCTCCGGACCGCTGACGGCGTCCAGCACCGCGGCGGTGTCACGCACCGTACGTGACAGCGGGAGTTCCACGGCGCAGCCGAACCAGACATCGCCGCGATCCGGTCCGGTGGGCGTGCGGCCGCGCGTGGGCTTGAGTCCGACCAGCCCGTTGCAGCTCGCGGGGATGCGGATCGAACCGCCGCCATCGCCACCACCGGCCATCGGGACCAGCCCCGCGGCAATGGCCGCGCCGGTGCCGCCGCTGGATCCGCCTGGCGTGCATGCCGGGTTCCAGGGGTTGCGCGCGGGGCCGAACAATGCGGGTTCGGTGAACGGTGTCAGGCCGAATTCCGGTGTGTTGGTCTTGCCGAAGATACTCAGCCCGCTGCGCTTGTAGCGCACCACCAGGTCACTGTCCTTCGATGGGATGTAGTCCTTGAGAAAGCGGCTGCCCGAGCTGATCGGCGCGCCGGCATAGTCCGACAGCAGGTCCTTGATCAGGAACGGCACGCCCGCGAACGGCCCGTTGTTCAGCGGCTGCCGGACCCGGGCGCGGGCGTCCTCGTAGAGCTTGCCGACAATCGCGTTGAGCTGTGGATTGATCCGCTCGACGCCGCGGATCGCGGCCTCCAGCAGTTCCTCGGCGGAGACGTCTCCGTCGCGAATCAGTTTGGCGAGCGCGAGGGCGTCTCCTTCGGGCAAAGCATCCATGGTCGGTCCCTTCGGCGTTGGCGCGGCGGTCGTGAATTGTGAGCGACCGTAGCCGCCGCGGCCCGCCGGGGCAACTGCCGTCAGAGTCGGTCCAGATGCACCGGTTTCGGATCACCCAGCCATTGCGCCAGTTCCGAATGCGCGGCGAGTTCGTCCTCGACGACCGGGTGAACCAGCACGGACAACGGGCCGCGCACATGCTCCAGCAGCGCCAGGGCCTCATCCAGCTCGTCGGCGCTGACATGCGCTTCGAACATCGGTCCGTCATGCGGCCCCACGGCGCGCGGGATCAGGCGCCCGAGGTAGGGAAACGACAGGCTCGAGCGCGCGAGGTGGTCTCGTACCTCGGCGGCGATCTCCGATGTCGTGTGATCAAAGTAGACATGCAGGTGGTACCAGCGCGGGATGGTGTTCATCGGCGTTCCGGTTCTCGGGTTGCGGAGATGATGCGGTTGCAGATGCTTCGGAAAAAGCGAAATATTCGACGCTGCTCATTCAGATTTTCTGAAACATGAAGCTGACCCTGGATGCATTGCGCGTCATGGACGCCATCGACGCGACAGGCAGTTTTGCCGGTGCAGGCGATGTCCTGTTCCGCGTGCCGTCCGCGATCACCTATTCCGTGCGCAAGCTCGAGGACGATCTGGGGGTCACGGTCTTCGACCGATCGGGTCGCAAGGCGCGACTCACACCGGCCGGTCGGGAATTGCTGGAGCGTGGTCGCCGGTTGCTGGCGGAAGCGGAGGAGCTGGAAGATCGCGTCCGGCGGATGGCGACCGGATGGGAAACCGAACTGCGCATCGCCGTGGACGACGTGCTGGGCACCGAGCGCCTGATGCCGTTGCTCACGGAGTTCTACGCCAGCGATTGCGGGACCTCGCGCATCCGGTTGCTCACCGAGGTCTACGGCGGTCCCACCGATGCGCTGACCGAAGGGCGGGCGGATCTGGCGATCGGCGTCACCGGCGAACTGCCGCAACAGCCGCCGCTGCGGTCGGTAACGCTGGGCTGGGTCCGGTTCGTGTTCTGTTTGTCCGGAGATCACCCGCTGGCGTCGGTTCCGGAACCGATCACCGACGATCAGCTGCGCGCGCATCGCGCGATCGTGGTCAGCGACACCTCGCGCACACTGCCGGGCCGGTCCAGCGGCTTTCTTCCCGAACAGGACGTGTTGTATGTCCCCAGTCTGGCTGCCAAGCTCGAAGCGCAGCGACGAGGACTGGGAGTGGGATTCCTCCCGGCCTGTCTGGCGCGGCAGGATCTCGACACGGGGCGGCTGGTCACCCGGGAGGTCGGCATTCAGCGGGAACCCGCGCTCTTCAAGCTCGTCTGGCGCGCCGATCGGGAAGGACGCGCGCTGGACTGGTTTGTTCGTAAACTGAAGCACTATGAACCGATTACTGATCTGCTTGATCCCGTGCCTGCTGCTGGTCCATCCGGCACGGGTACAGGCGAATGACGCCGTCGCGGCGTCCGTCGGCGAATTGCTGGCCTACTACTTCTCCATCGAGGAGTTCGCCAGCGTTTGCCGGGTCCACGCGCGTTCGGCGGCGCCCGGCGTCGAAGGGGCCTTCGAGACCTGGGACGAGCGCAACCGCCAGCTGGTAGACGAGTTGCAGGGGCGTTTCGCACGGCTGGTCGCCGAGGATCTCAAGCTCGACTCGCTGGATCCGCTCGTGCAGAACGAGGTGGAGCGCAACTGGCGGGCGACACGCAACGCCGCATCGCTCTACCAGCGACAGCAGCTGGCGGCGATGGAAACCGGTCAACTGCACAACGCCTGCCGCCGCCTGAACGAGTCGCTGCTGGTGGCGGCCTCCGATGTCGACCAGGCGAATCAGAAGGCGTGGGAAACGGTGTTCTTCCGCGTGCCCGCAACGGAAACCTCGATTCTGGGCACCTGGGCTACCGAGGAGGATTGCGGGGGCGAGCGCTGGACGGTCCGCGCCGACGGCACCGATCAGGTCTCGCTGCAAACCGAGGACATCACATACGGCTACAAGGGTCACTGGTCGCTGGCGCGGGGCCTGTTCCGCTCCAGTGGCGTCGAGAATTCCGGTGCGAAGGTCACCATGGTGGGCAACACCATCCTGGACCGCACCGGTCGGTTGCTGACGCTGGAGGTCACCCACCAGACCGTGCAGCCACAGGGTGAGGGGCTGCAGACCACGGCCCCGGAAGACCTCTACACCGTGACCTACGAGCGCTGCCCGCAGGGCACGCGCATTACCCACCTGCAATTCGATGAACGCGCCGTCGCGAAAGCACCGGAACCCGAGCGGGAACCGCCGGCCGATGATACGGAGACCTTCTTCTATGCGCGGCAGCCGACTGATGAAGATACTGACGATTCCGGCGACGTTTCTCAGCGGCCTCGTCGCCGCTAGCGTCTGGTATCAGCTTCAGGATCCACTGGTCCCGCCGGTCGCAGTGGAACGGCCGGCGATTGATGCGGAAATCGCCAAGCTGACCGAGTCCATGTACGTCGCCCGGCAGCTGGATGTCGGCGAGATCGAGGCCGCGCGGGATTACCTGGCCCTGTCCATGGATCTGGATATCCTGTCTCTGGGCGAGCAGCTCGGCGGTCTCAACCCGCAGCGACGCGCCGCCGCGTTGAGCGTGCTGGCCGAGATTCACGACTACCGCAGCAACTACCCGTCGACCATCGAGACCCGCGATACACAACAGCAGCAGGCTTTCGCCGCGATGCGGGCGGATGTGGACACGATTCTGGAACGCGCCGCCGAGCTGGCGCCGGCGGGGCGGTTGCAGTTCTGAGGGATTGGGCTCGGTGAGCGCTTGAGCAGGTTTCGTCGTGCCGGGCGAGCCGATTTTCTATGTACGCCCACCGCCCGCTGCGATGCTTGGCCACGTCCAGCCGGTTTCAAGCACGGACTGAACCGAAGCGGGGTTTTCGCGCCTTGCCTGGCCTGTTTGCAGGCAGCAACTTGGCGGCGCGAATAGATCAGTGCTTCCCCCAGCTGACCGGGATCAATGCATGCCAATGCGGCGACGGGCCTGCCGTTCTGGCATGCCCGTCGCCGCGTCAATTGATGCGCGTTCGATCAGAACTCGAAACTCGCATCCACCAGCAACGACCGCCCCGCTCCGGGCGCGATGTCCTTGATGAACGAGGTGTGGTCACGAATTTCCTCATCCAGCAGGTTGCGTCCGCGCAGGCCGAGCACCAGGCCGTACTGCCCGCGGATGGTCCAGGTGATGTCCGCATCCAGTCGATCGTATGCGTCGGTCTCGGTTTCCAGGCTGGCGGTGTCGCTCTGCCTGGCCACGTGGGTCAGGCGGATGTCCGCGGTGACCGGTCCGCGCTCCCAGTCCAGGCCGGCGCCAATGCGCGATGGCGTGATGCGCGGCAGCGATGACCCGTCGGTCAACTCACCGGTGACGGTGTCGGCGAAGATGCGCGGGCGCCACTGGCCGGCGGCGGGTGAGTCCAGTACCAGCACGGCGAACGAGGCTTCCGCGCCAGCGAAATCGGCATCGTCCTGCGTGTACGCCACGTACAGCAACTCGCCATCGGCTTCCGGCGTGCCTTCCTCGTCGACGCGATCCGGTTCGCCGTCGGGCAGCAGGGTGTCGGTTTCGCTCTGGTAGATGTAGTCGTCGTAGCGGGTCACGAAGGCGGTGAGTTCCGCATCGATCCGCTCCGAGTGCCAGTGCAGGCTGATGTCGAGGTTGTTCGCCACTTCCTCCGTCAGATCCAGGTTTCCGACCTCGAAGGACTCGGTCGCCAGGTGTGGGCCGTTGGAGTAGAGCTCCTGCGACGAGGGCGCGCGCTGCGAGCGGGACAGGGACACCGCCAGGTTCGCCGAGTCGCTCAGCATGTAGTTGCCGCCAACCGAGAGCGAGACCGTCGAGAAGTCACGCGATGGCGCGCCGCCTTCCGGGCTGTGATCGGTCGACTCGACGCGTGCGCCGGCTTCCAGGCGCAACGGATCGAGATGCCACTCCTCGACCCAGAACAAGCCGACCGATTGCGTGTCCACCGGCGGCACGAAGGCTTCCTCGCCGATGGCCGAGAACTCGGAATCAATCCATTGCAGCCCGACCACGCCGGAGAAGTCGCCCAGCGGCGCGTGCGTCGCTTCCAGACGGGCCTCGAAACCATTGTTCTCGAAGCGAGTGCCCGGTTCGCCGGATGGTTCGATTTCGGTGTGCTCATAGTCGCTGACGACCACGGCGCCGCGGAGCCGGGTGACCGCGGGGAGCGGTTCCAGCACCTCGAACTTGCCGTCGTAGCGGACCTGGTTCAGGTCGATGCGGACGCCAGCTTCCTCCTCGTCCTCGTGGCCTTCCTCTTCGTGTTCCTCACCTTCTTCCTCGTGATGGTGATGGCCGGGAATGCCGTAGTTGGTGCGGTAGGTCGTCACGGAGGCGCCGACAAATCCCCAATCGTCGACCCAGGAGGTGCCCAGCGCGGTCGAGTTGGTCGAGGTGCTGCTGTTTTCGAGCAGGCCGGCGACCTCGTCCTCTTCCTCGTGTTCCTCGCCTTCGTGCTCGTCTTCCTCCGCTTCGTGCGCGGCCGCGGACTCCGCCATGCCGGGAATCTCGATGTCGTGCGTTCGCCGGACCAGGCCGTCGACATGCAGATTGAAGCGGCCGAAACCGGTCTCGACATGGCCGAAGTAGGTGCGGCCGTCGCGGGCTGTGTCGTACTGAGTTCCCAGCACACCCGTGGGGCCCACGACCGGTTCGGTCGGAATCGTGTCGGAGACGACATTCACCACGCCGCCGATGGCGCCGTTGCCGTAGAGCAGCGTGGCCGGGCCACGGAGCACCTCGATCTGTCGGGCGCGGAACGGCTCGGTGGAGATGTTGTGGTCGGGGCTGACGGAGGAGGCATCGAGCACGCCCACGCCACCGTCGAGCACGCGCACGCGCGGACCGGACTGTCCGCGAATCACCACTCGGCCGGAGCCGGGACCGAAGCTGGCGTTGGCGATGCCCGGTTGCTGATCCAGGGTTTCGCCCAGCGTGGCGGCGCGTTCGCGGTCAAGGTCTTCGCCGACGAGGACATCAACGGGGCGTGTGGATTCCAGTTCGCCACGATTGGCGAACGGTTCCGCGGTGACCTGGATGGGGTCCAGTTCCAGGGTTTCGGAATCGACTTCGGGGTCGGCCGCGTGGGCCGAGAGGGTTGCGAACAGCGCAACCGGCAGAATCATGCGGTTCATGCAGGGATCACTCCTGACGGGCCCGGTCGGGCCCAGCAAAACGAAATACCGACGCCGCGCATTCACGCGTGCGTTCGGCGAATCAATCGGTTTTGGTCAGGCTGTGAGTGGGGGTGCGCGCAGTGCCCGTGAAGCCCAGGCAATCGTGGCGACGGGGTTATCGTGCAGCCGCTTGACGACGCAGGCGTCCGGCGCATGGACGATTGTGAGTTCCGGGATGGCCGGTCCGGCCGCCGCATCCTGTGCGATGTGGCAAAGTGCACACATCCCGTGCACCGGCTCCAGCACATGATCGGCCGCATGCGTCGCCGCGCTCCACTGCAAGGCAAGCAGTGCGACGGCGACGAATTGCAGCAAATGCTGGCGGAAGGAGCGGTGCATCCCCTAAATGTTGCACATGGCCATTGAAGGTTCAATGACAAACACGCGTCTCGAGTTCACCAAGATGCACGCGCTGGGCAACGATTTCGTCGTGATCGACGCCACGCGCACCGCGGTTCCGCTGACGGTGCCGCAAATCCGGTTGCTTGCGGACCGGCGTCGGGGCGTGGGTTGCGATCAGATCCTGATGCTGGAACCGGCGTCCGAGGCGGGCGTGGATTTCGGTTACCGGATTCTCAATGCCGATGGCACTGAGGTCGGACAGTGTGGCAACGGCGTGCGCTGTGTGGCCCGCTACGCCATCGACCGTGGCCTCACGGACAAGACCGAGCTGGTCTTCGCGACGCAGACCACGTCGATTCGCGTGCAGGTGGGCGCGGAGACGATTCATGTGGACATGGGCGAACCCGAGTTCGAACCGACGCGCATTCCGCTCGCGGTTTCACGGATGTGCGACCGCTATCCGCTGGAGATCGATGGCCACAGCTGGTTCTTCGGCGCCGTGTCCATGGGCAATCCGCACGTGGTGCTGCAGGTCGAGGATGTCGACGACGCCCCGGTACGCACGGTGGGCCCACGGATCGAGACTCATCCGCTGTTTCCGGAGCGCGCGAACGTCGGTTTCGCCTGCGTGCTGTCCCCCGACCGCATCCGGTTGCGCGTCTGGGAGCGGGGCGTGGGCGAGACCCAGGCCTGCGGCAGCGGGGCTTGCGGCGCGGTCGCGGTGCTGCGCCGGTTGCAGGCGGTGGGGCCCGATGTGCGGGTCGAGCTGCCCGGTGGAACGCTGGCGACCCACTGGGATGGCCCGGGTCATTCGCTGTGGATGGAAGGGCCCGCGACCACCGTGTTCGACGGGGTCATCACGCTGTCCTGAGCCGCGCTGGTCGCCTGGCGCAGCCATGCGCCGTTGTTTTCGATAGTATCTATCCTGGATTCAACGACTTAAGTGCGGGGAGCATGGGGAGTTCAGAGGACAAGGTGGGCCTGGCGGCCCTGCAGCCGGAAGACGTGGCCGTGCAGGCGGCGACCGAGGAGGATGTCGTCGCGTTCATCGAGCGACGGCCTGATTTCTTCGCCGAGCATCCGCATCTGCTGGAAGGCATTGAACTGGCGCATGCGGCTGGTTCGGCGTCATCGCTGATCGAGCGGCAGGTCTCGGTGCTGCGGCAGCGCAACGATCAGTTGCGCGAACGCCTGCACCAGCTGGCGGAGGTCGCGCGGCAGAACGAGCAGCGCATGCGCAAGGCCAACGATCTGGCGGTGGCGCTGCTGGGCGCCGGCACGGCGGAATCGACCATCGACATCGCACGCTCGCGCATGACCCAGGCGTTTGCCGTTGATGCGGTGTTCGTCGGTCTTTACGACACGGATGCGGTGAGCAATGCCGTGTGCGTCGACGCCGGGCATGCGCTGCGAACGACCTATGCCAACCTGATTCGCACCGGGCTGATCGAGTGCGGGCCGCTTGGCGATGACGCCCGCTCGCAGCTGTTCGGCGACCGGCCCGTCGCCTCCGCCGCGGTGGTGCCACTGGATCGCGTGCATCCGCTGGGGCTGATGGCAGTCGGTAGCGAGGACCCTGCGCGTTTCCGGCCAGGCATGGGTACGCTGTTCCTGGATCTGATCGCCGAGTTGCTGACCGCCTCGATCCGGCGGTATCTGCCCGCCGACGGATCAGGCAGCTGATCCGTCGCGACACCGGCGCCTAGCGGCCGAGGGCGGCGTCCGAGACGAAAGGGTTGCTGCGCCGCTCGGCGCCGAAGGTCGAGGTCCGTCCGTGACCGGGCACGAAGCTGACATCGTCGCCCAGCGGCCAGAGGCGTTCGCGAATCGAGCGCAGCAGCGTGGCGTGGTCGCCGCGGGGAAAGTCGGTGCGGCCGATCGAGCCCTGGAACAGCACGTCGCCGACGATGGCCACGCGCAGGCCGGGATGAAACAGCACGACATGACCCGGGGTGTGGCCCGGACAGTGGTAGACATCCAGGGTTTGTTCGCCGAACGTCACCTGATCGCCGTTTTCCAGCCAGCGATGGGGCGTGAATCGCTCGGCCGGCGGAAAGCCGAAGCTGGCGCCCTGCTCGGGCAGCAGATCGATCCAGAACTGATCTTCCCTGTGCGGCCCCTCGATGGGCACGCCCAGGCGTCTGGCCAGCTCGCCGGCGCCGCCCGCGTGGTCGATATGCGCGTGGGTGATGATGATCTTTTCCACCTCCGCGCCGGCCTGTTCCACCGTCGCCAGCAGCCGGTCCAGGTCGCCGCCGGGATCGACGATCGCGGCCTTGCGTGTGCTCTCGCAGATCAGGATCGAGCAGTTCTGCTGAAACGGTGTGACGGGGACGATCTTGATCTGCACGGGTTTGGATGGTGATCAGGTGGGAGCGTGGATGATGCCAGAGTCACCGTTTTCGATAGCATGGCGCCATCTACCGGTTTTGCGGCGGTGACCATGACGGCGCTGACAGCCGACCTCGACAGTTTCGACCGCGTACTGCGCGACGAGCGACAGCTTTCGGCGCATACGCGCGCGGCCTACCGGCGTGACCTCGACCGGTTGCGCGAGTATCTGGAGGCGCGAGGCATTGGTGACTGGGCGGCGGTGGGCGTGGCCGACATCCGTCAGTGGATGGCGGGCGAACATCGCCGTGGCCTGTCCCCCAGTTCCCTGCAGCGCGCGCTGTCGTCGGTGCGCAGCTTTTATGCCCACCTGCTGCGCCACGGCCGCTGCGGCGCCGACCCGGCCGCGGATGTGCGTGCGCCCAAGCGCGGGCGGCCGTTGCCGAAGGGGGTGGATGTCGACGAGGTCAGCAGCCTGCTCGACCGGCCGGCCGAGACGACGCTGGAGGTACGCGATCTCGCGCTGATGGAGTTGATCTACTCCAGCGGTCTTCGCCTGGCCGAGGCCGTGAGTGTCAATCTCGCGGACTTCTGGCCCGGCGACGGCATGCTGCGTGTCACCGGCAAGGGCGCGAAGGTGCGCGAAGTGCCGGTGGGGCGCGCGGCGGCGCAGGCCGTGCGCCGCTGGATCAAGTTGCGCGGCGAGCTGGCGGCACCGGACGAGCCGGCGCTGTTCGTGTCGTCACGCGGCGGGCGTTTGTCGCCGCGTTCGGTGCAAACCCGGCTGGCGCAGGCCGCGCAGAAGGCCGGGCTGCCGTCGCGGCTGCACCCGCATCGGCTGCGGCATGCCTTCGCCACCCACATGCTGGAGTCCAGCGGGGATTTGCGCGCGGTGCAGGAGTTGCTGGGTCACGCCAGCATCAGCACCACGCAGGTCTACACCCATCTGGATTTCCAGCACCTTGCCGAGGTGTACGACAAGGCGCACCCCCGCGCCCGCAAGCGCGACGACGATTGACGCCATTCAGGCCCGGTACTGCTCCGGAATCGTCAGCTCGTAGGTCACGCCGCTGCCGGTGTTGCCGACGGCGTAGTTCGGACCGCGTTGCGAGCTGAAGTACAGGTGGCTGCCATCCGGCGAGAACGCCGGGCCGGTGATCTCCGAGCCACCCAGCGTGACCTGTACCAGCACCTTGGCGGGCGCGTTGGGCACCGCGACGATCAACCGCATGGCGTCGCCATCCTCCGCCACCAGCACATCCCCGGCGGGCGAGACGACCACATTGTCCACGTCGTCGAAATCCGGATCGATCGATCCGTTGTCGAACACGGTTTCGATCAGATCGTTGTCGATGTCGTAGGCATAGACCCGGTTGTCACCCTTGCTGGCGAAGAACACCAGCGCCCGGGTGGGTTTCGAGCCGCCGGGCGGCGTGCTTTGCAGCGCCGCGGGCACGTCGTAGATCCAGATGCCTTCGCCACCTCTGAAAATGGTGCCCGGCACCTGCATGCCGGCGCCCGCGAGGTTATCGCGCACTGTGGCCTGCGGCATCTCGGGGCTGGCGACATCCACCCAGCTCGTGCGGTGCAGCGTGCGCCAGATCGCGTCGTCTTCCGCGTAGCCGCCGTTCTCGTAACCCTCGATGTTCAGCGCCTGCAACACGCCGGACTGCATGTTCAGCCGCGTACGGCCTTCGCCGTCGGTGGTCAGGTCACTGGCATCGGCCACGAAACGGTACAGCCGGCCGCTGCCGGAATCCTCGGTCAGGAACACGGTGCGTGTCGCCAGGTCGACCGCGGCGGCCTCGTGGTTGAAGTAGCCGAGCGCCGGCAGCGCCCGTGCGGTGTCCGGTGTGCCGAAGGGGTCACATTCGTAGACGATGCCGTCACCGGTTTCCTCGCAGGACAGCCAGGTGGCCCACGGTGTGGCGCCGCCCGCACAATTGCGACGCGTGCCGTCGAGGATGCGATAGGCGTCCACGAGATTGGCGCTGGCGTCAAAACGCAGGGCGCCAACGCCGCCGTTCGGCCCGTCGGTTTCGCTGTTGGAGACATAGACCCAGCCGCCGTCCTCGGCGGCATAACAGGCGCCCCCGTCCGGTGACTCGTGCCAGTTGTAGCCGGTGAGGCCGAGCGGATCGAACACGCCGGTCAGCGGGTTGCTCAGGTGTTTCGCCACGGCGCGCACGGAAAAGCCTTCCGGTGCGAGAATGCCGTCGACGCCCGTGTCCACCAGTTCGCCGATCTGCGACAACGGGCCGGGCGGAATGCCGAACTCCATGCCGGCGGGGTCGGTCACGCCGCCCGGGCCATCGCCGGAACCGTTCGGCTTGCTCAGGGTCTCGCTGCCGGCACAGGCGGTCAGCCAGGCGGGGGTGCCGGCGGCGCCT
>CALBOV010000312.1 GCA_937896565.1 uncultured Salinisphaerales bacterium | reverse complement strand
GCGCCTTGCCTGGCCTCATTTCAGGCGGCAACTTGGCGGCGTGCATAGACCAGCGCTTCCTTAAGACAGAAAATCGACAATCTGACCGACTTCCAGATCCTCGACGTAGCTGCCGTTGTTCATCAGCAGCTTCTCGAACTGCACGTCGCGTTTGCCGATCTCCTCGTCGATTGCGACGACGAGCTGGATGATGTCGATGGACTCGAAGCCCAGATCCGTCATCAGCCGTGTCCGGCGCGTGATTTCCCCATCGAAGCCGGAATCGAAATCCCCCAGAAAGTCCTCCAGGATCGCGACGATCCTCGGAAAAATGTCCTCCAGCGTTTCATTTTTCATTGCTACCGCCTTATCCATGGCGTTCTCCTTCACATGCAACCTGGGTTGCGGGTCGTTCGGTCTGTGCGGGCATGCCTCCGGCATTCGAGCCCGTCGGTGTCGCGTCGTCCAGCGATGTTCATCGGTCAGCCGCGACCCGGACGGGCGTCCGGCCGCGTTGCTCCGGGTGTTGCGATGCCGGGTCGGGGGCTGATCCGTTGCGTGGCGCCTCATGATCCGGTGCTAGCCTGACGTGGTGGCGATGCTTCGCAGCACGGTGGGATCGGCCGCCATGCGGTCGCCTTCCAGGCAGATCGCCAGAACGGCGTCCGTGCCCTCGAAATAAACGGTGACGTCGTGCCGGGTCTCCCCGTGGATGACCTGGGCGCGGGTCGGCTGGCTGCCGAGGCGGTCGATGGACGTGAACTGGCAGTTCCAGTCACGGGGCCGGCCTTCCAGTCCGGTGCCCACCGACTTGGCGGCCGCTTCCTTGGCGGACCAGATCGCGACCGCGATGCGCGGCTGATCCGGTGCCGGCGCGCCGCGGATGACCCGGGCCTCCTGCTCGGTCATGGCGCCGCGGATGAGTTCCTCCAGGCGGACCTGCGCGATGCGCTGGTAGTCCACGCCCACCGACACCTCCGCGGCGGTCGCGACCGCGTAGCGGCGGCTGTGCGCGACGGACACCATCGGTGCGCCAACCTTCTGCAGCGCTGCGCAGCGCACGGACGGGGCGCCCATCTCGTCGGTGATGATTTCCACATCGGCGGGAGCCAGGTGCAGGCCATGGCGTGTCGCCGCCCACTCGCGGACTGCATCCTTCACCGCGATGCGTCCCATCAGCCATTCCTCACGGCGTGGTCCGGTTAGCGGCAGGTTGTAGAACGCGGCGCGTTCGTGGCGGGACAGCGCCATGTGGGCGAGCATGCGTTTCCAGATGCCCCAGCCCTGATCAAGAAAGCCTTCCTCGAAGGGGACGAGCATGCGGGTGATGAGGCCGTCGCTGCGACCGGCGTCGTGCTCGTCGGAGATGAACTCCGATTGCGGGCGCAGCCGGTAGTTGTAGTAGCGGTCGGGCACGGAGAACTTGCGGTCCTCCCAGTTTTCACAGCGCATCAGCAGCCGGCCGTTGCCGTCGATCATGTCGAAGGCCGCTTCCAGGCGCTGCGGATCGGTGAGCTTGAGGTCGCCGCGGCAGATCACCTCGGTGCCGGCCGCCGGTGGCGGCGCATAGGGTGTGAATCGGCCCAGGCGAAACGGGAAGCAGTTGAAGCCCCAGCCGTGCTTTTCGGTGAGCCAGTAGCCGGCGAGCTGGCCGGCGGCGTCGAGCAGGGCGGGGTCGAGCTGGAGCCGGGGCGTCTGGGTGAACGCGAAGTAGTTGTGCGTGGGCAGGGCCAGCATGTCCGCTTCGATCGCTTCTTCGGCCCAGCGACGCAGATGCTGGACGCCCTGCAGGCGCGGGCCGTGGAACATGCCGTGCGAATAGAGCTCGCCGTCAGGATTGCTGCGGGCGCCGTAGGAGTTGGGGGACGTCCACTCGATCGGCGTCGCCGGTGCATGGTGCTGCTGTCCGATGCGGACGATGCCTTCGAACACCAGGACCTGACCGTTGGGCCGCTCGGGGGCATCGAGGTAGAGCCTGCCGCGCACCGTGTCCGGACCCTGGCGTTCGGCCTCGATGTTGAGCGTGAGCGTGCCGTCGTCCAGCGCCAGCCAGCGATGGCCGCGGACTTCCCGCATCTCCACCACCTGACCGCCAGCCAGACGGACTGCCGCCTCGGCGAGAATCTCCATGCTGAACGTGAACGGCATCACCGGCAGCGGCAGCAGGCTGGGGTCCACCGCCGAGGGTTCGGAGCCGATGGTGTGGTCCATCAGGAACGGATCGTTCTCCAGCGTGTAGATGCGCTGGCTCAGCAGCCGCCGGTCGGTCAGCTCGATCATCTCGCCGAGCATGGGGAAGGCGGACCGGTCGAGCTGGCCGGTGGCCGGGTTCGGCGGGGTCGCGGGCTCCGCGGCGGGCGCGATGCCCGCGGTCTGGGGCTGGCCGGGCATGTCCGGCATCTCGGCCGGGGCCACACCGAAGACGCGTGCCTGGGATGCCAGAAACTGCTGCATCAGCTCGAAGTGAGAACGCACGGCGGCCAGACGCGGGTCGTTGCTGGCCGGGATCGCCGGTTGGGCTTGCCGCGCCGGTGCTGGCTCGGGAGCCACGGTCTCCTTCAGCGGAACGACCTTCGGACCCTTGGGAATCGAAGTCGGGTCCATGTCGGTGGAGCGACGATTCAGTCGTCTCGCCGGTTCCCAGTCGTCCGGAATATGCAGTGCCGGCAGATGCAGATTGAGATGCTGGCGCGGCTTGCCCTTCGCCGGGATGGTTTCCAGATCCATGACCGGGATATCGCGGTGACGGTACAGCGTGGTCAGATCCATGCTCACGCCGTTGGCGAAGAGGGTGGCCAGCAGGCTCTGGAACTGCTTCATGCCCCCACGGCGCCGGCTGTCGCAGGACATCGCCACGGCGGGATGCCGCTTGCCGAGAATGTCGCCGACAAAGGAGGTCAGGTTGGCGCTGGGGCCCACCTCCACCAGGATTCCGACGCCGTCGTCGACCAGTCGATTGATGGTGTCGGAGAAGCGCACCGTGGTCGCCCACTGCGCGCAGGCGAGATCGCGGATCGCGGTCGGCTCCTCGGGGAACGGCGCGGCCGTGGCGCAGCTGTAGACCTCGGCGATGCCGGGGCCCATGTCGGTGTCTTCGTAGAACTTGCGGAACGCCGTTGCGACCGGCTGGAAGCGTTCGGTGTGGTAGGCGCGCCCGAAGGGCAGCAGGGCGCAGACGGCGCCGGCGGCGGTCAGCGCTTTCTGTGCCTGCTCGACGTCGTCCCGGTTGCCGTAGAGCACGACCTGGTTCGGGCAGTTGTCCATCGCGACGACGAGCTTGTCGCTGAAGCTGTCCAGTACCTCGCCTCGTCGCTCGGCATTCATCGCGCCGACGGTCAGCAGGGCGCCGGATTCGATCTCGCCAGCGCGATCCAGTTCCTGATAGATCGTGTTCATGCGCCGGATGGCATCGGCCAGATCGACGCGCGAGGCCGCGCGCAGTGTTTGCGAGGCGACCAGGGCGGTGTTCTCGCCGGTGGAGTGTCCGACCATCACGTCAGGGCTGACGCCCAGATCGCTCAGCAGGGTGAACAGCGCCATGCTGGCGGTGAACACCGTCTCCGAGGCCAGATCCATGTCGTAGATACGGGCCTCCAGTTCGCGCCGGGCCAGACCCGGCAGACCGGTCGGGACCGGGAAGATGACCTCGCTGGGCTTGATGTCGCGGTGATCGGAGGTGGCGTCGATGAAATCGAACCACTCGCGCACCTGCGGGAAGTGCAGGGCCAGCTCGGCGAGCATGTTCGTGTACTGCGCGCCCTCGCCGGGGAACAGGAAGGCCAGCTTGCCGGGCATGTCGCCGAAGCTGTAGTGCACGCCCTGACGGGTCTTGAACGGCTTGTTGTCGGCCAGTTTCTGCATCGCGGCGTCGAGTTTTTCGCAGAGCTCCTCGACGTTGGCGGCGACGATGGCGAGCCTGTGCTCGCCGCTGCTGTCGGCCGTTGCCTTGGCGATGGATGGCAGCGACAGCGTCTGGTCGTTCTCGATCCGGACCTTGAGCCTGCGCACCGCCTCGATCATGGCCTGATTCGATGGCGCCGCCAGCACGACCAATTCGGTTGCCGATGCGTGCAGCATCGCGTCGTCCGGTGCTACCGGGCGCTTGGCCGCGATACGCGTGTCGGTGGGGATGTACTCCTCTAGGATGGCGTGGGCGTTGACCCCGCCGAATCCGAAGGAGTTGACGCCCGCCCGGCGCGGATGAGCCGCGCCGTGGACCCAGGGACGCGTCTCGTTGTTGATGTAGAACGGCGTTTCCTCAAGGTGCAGTGCCGGATTGACCTCGTCGCAAAGCGTCGGTGGCAACACCTTGTGGTGCAGCGCCAGCGCGGTCTTGATCATCGCCGCGGCGCCGGCCGCCGGAATGCAGTGGCTGATCATGGACTTGACCGAGCCGATGCCGGTGCGTGGCAGGTCAGCATCCGGTGCGCGGGCGCCGAAGATCGAACCCAGCGACTGGATCTCGGTCTTGTCGCCCAGGGCGATGCCGGTGCCATGCGCCTCGATCAGCCCGACCGTCGCCGGGTCGATATCGCAGGATTCGTAGGCGCGCTTGAGCGCGAGAACCTCGCCCTCGAGGCGCGGCGCGAGTAGGCCCTTGGCCTTGCCGTCGGACGAGGTGCCCAGGCCACGGATCACCGCGTAGATGTTGTCGTTGTCGCGTTCGGCGTCGGAGAGTTTCTTGAGCACCAGCATGCCGGCGCCTTCGCCGAGCAGGGTGCCGGACGCGCCGACGTCGAAGGGGCGGATATTGCCGCGGGTCAGTGCGCCCAGCTGGCAGAAGATCATCATCAGCTGCGGCGGCGTATGTGCCTGGCAGCCTCCGGTCAGCACCATCTCGCAGCGACCACTGAACAGCTCGCGGCAGGCGGACTCGACGGCGATCAGCGACGAGGCGCAGGCCGCGTCGAGGATGTAGTTCGGCCCCATCAGATCCAGCCGGTTGGCGATGATGCCGGTGGTGACGTTCGGGACCAGACCCGGGGACATCTCGGTGTTGAACGCCGGCAACTGCTTCTTCAGGCCCGCGCGCAGTTCGGCGATGTCCTGGTCATCGAGATCGGGGCGCAGCTGTCGGACCACGGCCAGTGTCTGGTCGACCATCATCCCGTGCTGCATCAGCGTGGTGTAGCCGCGGTTGATGTAGGTGCCGCGGCCGAGCACGATGCCGGCCTTCTCCCGGTTGAAGCTGCGATCGATGTAGTCGGCGTCACGCAGGGCGTCGCGGGCCAGGCGCAGGGCCAGGTAGTGATCCGGCTCGCCGCCGTCCACCGCCGTCGGCATGATGCCGAACTCGACCGGGTTGAACTCCGCGAGATCGTTCAGGAAACCGCCCTTCTTGGTGTAGATGCGGTCGTTTTCCTTCGAATCCGGGTCGAAGTAGGGGCCCAGCCATTCCTCGTCGGCATCGACGACGGCATCGACGCCGTCGACGATGTTCTGCCAGTACTGGCGGAGGTCCCGGGCGCCGGAAAAGCAGCCGGACATGCCGACGATGGCAACGGGTTCTGGGAAGCGGTCTGCATTCATGATGGTGGTCTCCGCGAGAGCTCGGGCTCTACTACTGTTGCGCGCCGCCGGACAGGCGGTTCAGCGCGCTGCTCATCGTTCCCTCCAGGTCCTCGCAGGACAGGCGGAGACGACCCTCGACGTCGTGGAACTGCACGTCGTAGCAAACAGCCGAGGCGTGCGGTGCCTCACGCATGCGCAGCGTTACCTTCACCGGTCCGCTGATCGGCCCCTGGCCGAAGCGGCGGATGCGGCCGAACCGGCTGGGCAGTGCGGTCAGGTCGTGATTGACGCGTGACCAGACAATGGCGAGCTGTGGTCCGACATCGAGCAGGCCCGGGTCGAACAGCCAGTCGCTGGACGGCTGGTTCAGCCACTCGGTGACATCGGCCGGGCGGGCGATCGCATCCACGCCGTCCTTGTTCACCGCATTGACCGCATCAACGAGCTGGAAGCGCGCCTTGTGGAACAGGTGCTCCGTGTAGATCGTCGCGGCGTCGTAGGTCGGGCCGGTCAGCGCCGTCGGCACGGCGGTGATTTCGGCGGCGGGTACCGACTGCGCCAGGATCACCGTGGCCTTGTACAGCGCCTGCTTGCGCTCGGGGTCCTGGATCTCGACCGCGATGGCCTGTGAGCCGGGATCGGAATGCGCGGCCGCGCGTGCCTTGAAGTGCACCGTGCGCGAGGCGTTGTCGTCCTGCAGGCTGATGCCGGACAGGGCACGCAGATCCTGGATTTCGACCACGTTCCAGTCCGGCCAGCCGGCGGCGGTGAACTCGGCGATCCACTCCAGGGCGCCGGTCGCCGGCAGCACCGGTTTGTTGTCCAGCCGGTGGTCGGTCAGGTACGGATCGGAGGCCAGCGTGAATCTGTGGTCCAGTGTCATCGCGCCGCCCGGACCCATGCGCAGCTCGTCGCGGATCAGCGGAAAGGCGCTGGCTTCCACGTCGGGCTCGCCGACCGCGCGCGGCGGTTCCGGCCACGGGCCTTCGCCGACGATGACCTCGGCGGTACCGGCGAGCTGTCCACCCAGCAGGTCCATGAAGGCGTCGCAGCCGTCGGTCAGCGGAATCGGCACGATGCCCTGGCTGCGGAACGCGGCCTTGACCGATTCGGTGGCCATGCCGGCGTCCCAGGGGCCCCAGGAGATCGCCATGCTGCGGGTTTGCGGCCAGCGGGCCTGCAACTGGCAGGCGAGGCGGGTCAGCGTCTCGTTGGCGGAGGCGTAGTCACCCTGACCGTTGTTGCCGTAGCGGCCGGCAACGCTGGCGAAGAATACGCAGAGCTTCAGCGACTCGGGCTGGAGCACGCGTGCCAGCGTGACGGCGGCGCGAACCTTGGTGTTGAACACGCGCTGGAAGGACTCGGGCGTCTTGTCCTTGAACAGCTTGTCCTCGATGACACCGGCCCCGTGGATCACCGCGTCGATGCGCCCGAACTCGCTGTAAAGGCCGTTGACCAGATCGGTCAGCGCCGTTTCGTCCGACACGTCGCAGCTGCGATAGTCGACGGTGGCGCCGGCGGCTTCCAGCTTGGCCAGATTGCCGCGAATCTCGCGGTCGGCCAGTGTGCGGGACACCCGCTTCTTGACGTCGGCGGGGGTCAGCGTCTCGCCGGCCGCCTTGGCGTTGCGGATGATCGCGGCCTGTAACTGATCGTCGGCGACGTCCGTCAGCGCCGGGTCCTCGGCGCCGGGCAGGGCGCTGCGACCCAGCAGGATCAGCCGCATGCCGGGGACGACCATGCGTTCGACCACGGCGGCGGTGATGCCACGCGCGCCGCCGGTGACCACGGTGATCCAGTCGCCGGCGGGTTCGACGGCGGCGCCGGTGTCCACGGTGGCCGGCGCCGGCACGGTGCCGAAGCCGTAGCGTTCACCATCCTGATACCCGACCTCGAAGGCCGGATCACGGCTGGTGACCTCGCCCAGCGCGCGCTCGGCGATGGCCTCGGGAGAGGCATCGGTCTCGAAATCGACCGCGCGGGCGATCAGCGACGGATATTCCTTGCGCAGGCAGTTGAACAGGCCGTTGGCCGCCCCGGCCACGGCTGACACCGTCGACGGAG
>CALBOV010000311.1 GCA_937896565.1 uncultured Salinisphaerales bacterium | reverse complement strand
GCGGGCGACGCCGTCCATTGTTCGCGCCTGCCTGTATCTGACGGATGACGAGACCCCGTTCGCCACCTATGGGGTCGCGGACCAACCGCCGTGCCCGTCGCGGGGCGTGGAGCTGGTTGATGGCAACAGCCGCCTTCACCAGCGCGTGCCGGTTCGGCTGCTGGATGAGGCGGTCGGGGAACTCACGCTTAGCGCCACCCTGGCCCCCCTGCGAGAGCAGTTGCTGCGCCAGGTCGGCATTACCCTGGCGATCCTGGTCGGCAGCCTGCTGATCACCGTGCCCCTGATGTCGCGCCTGCAGCGGGTGATCACCGATCCGGTGCTGCGCCTGGGCGCACTGGCGCGGCGTGTCTCCGAGACCAGCGATTACTCGATGCGTGTGCCCGACGCCGGCCGTGACGAGATCGGCCAGCTCACGCGGGACTTCAACGCCATGCTGGAACAGATCGAGCGCAGCAATGCCGAGTTGCTGGACGCGCAACAGGATCTCGCCTCGCAGGTCGAGGAGACCCAGGCCGCGAACCACGATCTGGAACGCACCATGGAGCAGCTGCGTGAGACGCAGGCGCAACTGGTGCAGACCGAAAAGCTCGCATCGCTGGGCGGGCTGGTGGCCGGCGTGGCGCACGAGATCAACACGCCGGTCGGAGTCGGCGTGACCGCGGCGTCCACGCTGCGCAGCAGCGCCGAAACGCTGCGTTCAAGCTACGAGACCAACAATCTCAAGCGCTCGGATCTGAGTAGCTTCATCGACCTGACGGAAGAGTCCACGCGCATCATCCTGAGCAATCTTCAACGTGCCTCCGATCTGGTGCAGAGCTTCAAGCAGGTGGCGGTGGACCAGTCCAGCTCCGAGCGTCGGGTGTTCGATCTGCATGACTACGTGGACGAGGTCCTGCTCAGCCTCACGCCGCGTCTGAAGAAGACGCCGCACCAGATGGTGGTCGACATTCCGCCCGGACTGATGGTCGATTCGTATCCGGGCGCGCTGGCGCAGATCCTCACGAACCTCGTGGGCAACGCGCTGCTGCACGCGTTCGATGACGGGCGTCAGGGCACCTGCACCATCACCGGGAAGGCGGTGGGCGGCGATGTCGAGCTCGTGTTCAGTGACGATGGCGTCGGCATGCCGCCGGACCACGCGCGCAGAATTTTCGATCCGTTTTTCACCACCAAACGCGGCTCCGGCGGCAGCGGGCTGGGAATGCACATTGTGTATAACCTGATGAGCCAGATGCTGCATGGGCGCATCCGTGTCGACAGCACCGTGGGGCAGGGCACGCGCTTCACGCTGACGTTTCCGACGCAGGTGCCGGCCGCAGGAGAGAGCATCCAATGAACGACGATTTGCTCGATTTTGTCGACGATGACGACGAGGTGCCAACCTCCGGGGGAACCCGCGACTGGAAGGTGCTGATCGTGGATGACGACCAGGACATTCACGACGTCACCACGCTGGCGCTCGCCGGGCTGAGCTTCAGCGGCCGCGGCATTCAGTTCCTTCATGCCTATTCCGGCAAGGAAGCCTGCGCCATGGCGCGCGAGCAGCCCGACATCGCGTTGATGCTGCTGGATGTGGTGATGGAATCGGATCACGCCGGACTGGATGTGGTCGAGTACGTGCGCAACGAACTCGGTAACCGCTTCATCCGCATCATCCTGCGCACCGGTCAGCCCGGTCAGGCGCCGGAGATCGATGTCATCACCCGCTACGACATCAACGATTACAAGCACAAGACCGAACTGACCCGCCAGCGGCTGTTCACCACCATCTACACCGGGTTGTCCGCCTACCGGGATCTGATCGCGCTGGATGCCAACCGGCGTGGCCTGGAGAAGGTGATCGAGGCCTCCGCGCGCATCTTCGAATTGCAGTCGCTGGAGAGGTTCGCTCAAGGCGTGATCGAGCAGCTTTGCGCGTTGCTGTTCCTGGAGCAGGACGCGGTGATGCTGCACGCCTCCGGCATGGCGGCCGAGGCCTCGCTACCGCATCTGAAGGTTCTCGCCGGCTCGGGGCGTTTCGAGCCGCTGGTCGGATCCGACGCTTCCACCGTGCTGGACGCCGAGACGCTGGCGAAGATCGCCAAGGCGCGTGACGAGGGGCAGCTCATCTACCACGAGCACGATATCGCCGCGGTGCCCGGAGTCGGTTCCAAGGCCAGCAGTTTCGTGGTCTATCTGGAATCCGACGCGGTTCTGGACAGCGGCGGTCGCAAGCTGGTGGAAATGTTCTGCCGCAACGTCGCGATTGCCTGGGACAACCTGCAGAAATTCAAGCACGCCGTCGATTGAAACAAGACGCCCGGCTGTCGCCGGGCGTTTGTGACATCGGATCGCGGATCAGTTGGACTGCCCGCCACCGGCGCGGCGACGCGGCCGCCGCCGGCGTTTCGCTCCGGACGGCGCGGATTTCTGTTCGCCGCCGTGCGCTTGTCCGCCACGAGACGGGTTGCGCGATTTCTGTTGCTGACCACCACGCGATCCGTTGTTGCGCGGCGGGCGTGAAGGCCGAGGGCCGCGTTCGTCGCGTTCCTGGGCCGGCAACGGAGCGTTCATGTCGAAGCCCTCGACCTCGCGCACCGGGATGCGCCGACCGATGAGCCGCTCGATGCCCTTGAGCAGCTTGGCCTCCTCTCCGTCGACCAGCGATAGCGCCTCGCCCTCGACACCGGCGCGACCGGTGCGGCCGATGCGATGGACGTAGTCCTCCGGCACGTTCGGCAGTTCGAAGTTGATGACATGCGGCAGCTGATCGATGTCGATACCGCGGGCGGCGATGTCCGTCGCCACCAGCACGCGCACGGTGCCGGCCTTGAAGCCGTTCAACGCGTTGGTGCGTGCGTTCTGGCTCTTGTTGCCATGCAGGGCGGCGGCGGTCAGGCCGTCGGACTCCAGCTGCTTGCACAGGCGGTTGGCGCCGTGCTTGGTCCGCGTGAACACCAGCACCTGCTGCCAGTTGTTCGAGCCGACCAGCCAGGACAGCAGCGCGCGCTTGCGGCGCTTCTCCACATGGATCACCGACTGGGCGATCGTTTCCGCCGTCGAGTTCTTCGGCGTTACGTTGATCTCGGTCGGATCATTGAGCAGGCGCTTCGCCAGCTTGCGAATGTCGTCGGAGAACGTGGCCGAGAACAGCAGGTTCTGACGCTGCGCCGGCAGTTCCTTGATCACGCGCTTGATGTCATGGACGAAGCCCATGTCCAGCATGCGGTCGGCCTCGTCGAGCACGAACACCTCGATGGCCGACAGGTCCAGATGACCTTCGCGCACATGGTCGAGCAGCCGGCCCGGCGTGGCGACCAGCAGATCCAGCCCTTTCTGGATGGCGGCGATCTGCGGGCGCGGGCTCACACCGCCAAAGATCACGGCCGAGCGCGGCCGTACATCGCGGCCATAAGTCTCGACGCTTTCGGCGACCTGGGCGGCCAGCTCACGCGTGGGCGTCAGGATCAGCACGCGCGGCGCCTTGCCCCGCCGAGCCTCGGAGGCAACCAGCTTGTGGAGAATCGGCAGCGTGAACGCCGCCGTCTTGCCTGTGCCGGTCTGCGCCGCCGCCATCAGATCCTGGCCGGAGAGCACCGCCGGAATGGCCTTCTGCTGAATCGGCGTGGGGGTGGAATAACCTTCGCGCGCAACAGCGCTTAGCAGGGCTTCATTGAGCCCGAGTTCGGAAAATGACATGAAAACTCCTGAAGCCTGTCGCGCATGCGCGCGGTCCGGTTCAGGCTGATGAAAAAAGAGCAGCTAGATGCTGCGATAGACCCGGTCGCTGGTGGACCGGAAGCCGCCTTCACCGGAGGAGGGCGGGCTGAGGACGCGCAGTGTACACGTGATGGCGCAACGTTTGGGAATGAACTGGGCGCGGAATCGAATGATCTTCGCCAAGTGACTGTTCTGAGCGGTCGTGATCCTTCACCGCCAGCGCAGCCACAATCTGAGCCTCCAGAGAGACGACCAAACGATCCGGCAATGGCACCACCCGGTCCTTGTTGCCCTTGCCACCGCGAACCGTGATCTGCGAATACGCGAAATCCACATCCTGCACCCGAAGCCGCAAGGCCTCCATCAATCGCAACCCTGCCCCGTACATCAAGCCTGCTGCGAGAAACTGCGCCCCGGACAACTGCCCCAACACCGCACCGACTTCGCGGGTCGACAACACCACCGGCACCTGCCGCGACGCCTTGGCCCGTACAACGTCGGTCAGCCACTCCGGCTCCATCTTCAGCACATGGTGATAAAGAAACAAAATGGCGGACATCGCCTGATTCTGCGTCGACGCCGACACCCTCCTGGACACCGCCAAATGCGTCAGAAACGCTTCTATTTCCGGCTTTCCCAACTCGCGCGGATGCCGCTTATCGTGAAACAGGATGAACCGCCGAACCCACAGCGTGTATGTTTGCTCCGTGCGATACGAGTAATGCTTGGCACGAATTGCATGACGTAACTGATCCAACAACTTGGGTTGAGACGACGACATGGCAGCAATACCACCAACGAGCCTGTCGTGAACCTACGGAAAAACGACGGAATGCAGGACACCCACTGCCAAATTTCATCGATTTCACCGACCCTCAGCGGCGTGTTAGGCGGCCGATGGCGGCAATTGACCGGCACAGCGGCCGCATTTCTCCAGCCGCACCTCGTCAAATCAACGACTTACGTGATATCGCAGCACGTTACACGGCCTAAAGCGGAGACATTAGGCCGCCTATGTCCACCCAATAAGCGTTGGGGCTAGGAGCGTTTCGCATGGCTATAGACAAGAACGCGGGAGTCACTATGTCCAACGAAGTAACAATTGTCCGGTTGTACTGCATGAGAGGGCTCTACCTACTCAACTTCGTCGTTCTCGGCCTCGACGTATGGCCAGCACTTATCAATCACACGGGCGCCTGGGATCCCGTAAAAGGGGTTGCTTTCAGCTGGTGGGCGACCTTGTCGCTGCTGAGCGCGCTCGGCTTCCGGTATCCCTTGCAAATGCTGCCTTTGCTGCTTGCGCAAATGACCTACAAAGTCATATGGCTCGTTACAATTGCGCTTCGCGAATGGACGGATTTCAGCTCAATAGGCCTTACCAAATCCATGCTTGTCGGACTACCCATTGATCTGATCGTTATTCCTTGGCCATATGTTCTTTCTAACTACGTGAAGAAGCGCGGAGACAGATGGAGGTAGCTTTTGTCCCTGGCACCCCCAATGCGTCGCGCTTGGTGCGATGCTTAGGCCCAACAATCGCGTCCAGCCGACGTATTTGCCGCCGCTTCGCTCTGGCAAATCCGCGGCTGATGCTCGGCGTTATGTGGTCTGACTTCGTCGCCTACTTTGCGGAACCGCCCTGGCCGGTCCAGGGGTTAGTTGTAGCCGCGTTAATATGGGTACTGCAACGCGGAAGGTCCTGGTTAGCGGACCTGGGACTTTGGTTACATCAGCGTTTTTTCAGGCCTTTCTCAAGGCAACGCCGCCTGAAGCGTCTCTTATGGCTCAGGCGTGCGGGTAGATCTCAAGTTGATGTATTTGAGCAAATAGTTAAAACACAGGTGGCGAAATGTATCTTTATGGTTTCCGCTGTTGTATTTGCATTTGCGTTCCTAACAGGGCCACTATTTCTTGCCAGCAGCGGTGGAACCCGTTATGCGTTACTAGGCCTCTCTCTTCCAGTCTACGTTCTGGAAATTATTTGGTTATTGAATGACCACACGCTTAAAGTGCTAAAGAGAAGGCATGATCGACACCTCCGTTCAAATGCCACATAACAAGCCAGTAAAGCCGAAGCCAAACCGCTACGCGCTTTGGTTCCCTTCGCTGCGCTCCGGCTCGGCTTACTTCAAGCGTTAGCTGCCAGATGAAGCGTGTCTCCGCTCTTACTATTCTAGTTTGCTCAATTGTCTACGGGGTTATCCCGACTGCAGCAAGTGCAGCGGCAACGTACTGGTCGCTGACGTCCGGGATTACTCCTTCTGACTTCAGCTTCACCGCCCTAGGAGTCGTCGCGTATTGCGCCGCTATTGTGGTATCCGCAGTAGCGCTCAGGGTTTTCTCTAAAAGCGCCAACTATCTCAACTCCCTCATAGGTTACTTGGCGGCATCCGGGGTACTTTCTGCCGCGCTTTTCGCTATTAACGTTCCAATCGGGAACCCTATTCTTTGGGTAGTCGCAACTTTCAAGGATTTTGGTCTCATCTTTGTCGGAGTCGTCTTGGGTTCAAAACTTCACGCTGACGCACAGCATGCTCAGCTTGGCTGGCGAGAGTAGAGGGCAGGTGAAATTGGCAGCTAACAAGTGCTTGCAACCGACAAAATTTCCGCTGCGCGAAAATTTCGCGGCTGAAGCACGGCGTTAGGCGTACTTGCAACCGCCGCTTCTGAACCCCATGCATCGCATATATAAAGTTTCGCTCTTAGTGATATTTTTTGTGACCGTTCTCGCTTATTGGTTAGAGGGTGGGTTTGGAGCGTTTACCATAGCTCTGCTTGTCGGTTCGATAGTGGGGTTTTTATCTGTGGTTCCGGAGCTGATAAATATTTTGCGCTCATGGATAATCAAGGGTCGATGATGAGTTGCAGACGTGTTAGCTCCCGATTGGGTTTTTCAATAACTTTATCGAGCACGCCTAACCAATTGGTCAAGTGGACGCCAAACCCGCTCCGCGTGTTTGGTTCCCTCCGCGCTGCGCGCTCCGGCGCCCCTTACCTCAAGCGTTAGCTGTCATGTCTAGATACAGACTCGCGTTAAGCGTCGGAACCGCCAGTCTCATCTTTTTTTTCATATTTGTGTTGTTTCTAGCGGCGTTGCAACCGAACCCTGACAGCCTCTGGTATCAGTGGGCGCAGGTGGTCGGCTTTGCACTTTCCATGAGCGTTGTAATTCCTGGCCTGTTTCTCTGGATGTCTGGATTTCGGCGATACCAGGCGTACATCGGCACGTCGGGATTAAAGTGGGTTCTATATGCATCAGCATTCACTTTTTTGGCCGCATTCGTCCTCGAATTGCGTTACGGAAAGGAGCTAGATGCCAGCTAACCAATCGGTCAAGTGGACGCCAAACCCGCTGCGCGTGTTTGGTTCCCTCCGCGCTGCGCACTCCGGCGCCCCTTACCTCAAGCGTTGGGCGTCATGGAAATAGCGATGCAGCCGACACAGCAACAAATTGATTCATACATGGCGGCTCACCAAGCGTTTATGGCTGGTAATCACGATTCATCCTTCAACGAGATGAAGCGCCTAGCACATGAAGGTCTTGCAGATGCTCAGCATTTCGTCGGGTGGTGCTACGAACAAGGCATTGCAGTGGAAAGCAATCCGGAGCAAGCATTTCATTGGTGGGAGAAAGCCGCAGAACAGGGCATTGCGGAATCGCAAAACGCCATCGGCTCTATGCTGGCGGCTGGCGAAGGTTGCAAGAGGAATCGCCCGCTTGGTGCATATTGGTTGGCGCTTGCCGCCTCAACTCACGATGAGAACGAGTTCGTCACCACTGCAGCTGATTCGGAAAAGGCCCTGAAGCAGTTGTTGAAAGAGATGTCGTCAGATGAAATCAATGAATTCAAGCAGATGGCTGAAGCAGCCGCCCAACAAGGCGCTTGAGTCCGACGCGCACTGCGTGCGCGCGGCTCAGCTTCAGCGTTAGATGGCAATGGATTCCCCACGCCGCACAATTATCGGCTTCTGCCTTGCGTTTTTCGCGTCGTTGTCTGCTTTGCTTCTTGCGGTCATTGCCGCGGGGCCACGGAACGAACTATTGCTACCCATGCTGGTGCCTTACTTGCTAATCGGCGGCATCGTAGTTGCAACGTCATTGGCTGTTGGAGGCTTGCCGCTGCTACTGATTCTCGAACGGCTGCGTTACCGCAAGCTCTGGCCATACCTCGCTGGATCGGTTGTACTTAGCGCAGTGTTCGTCTTTCTCTTTAAACCGTTTGGTCGTGACGCAATTCCATCGCTAGTGCAGCAAGCGGCAGTGTGCAGTTCCATCGGGGCGGTTGGGGCTTTTGTTTTGTGGTTTTCAGTTGTTCGTCGTGGTGCTAAAAATGCCAACTAACAACGCCATGGAGAGGGACATATTTTCCGCTACGCGCTTCGCGCTCCACTCCAAATATGCCCCTCATAGCGAGCGTTAGGTTGCATCCATCGTGAGCCTTCGTGACGAAGTATTAGGCGCAGTAGAACTGCTCTCGCTGCCGTCAAAGCAGTTAGCCTACGAACGAGAAGTGCCAACAGTTCATGCGCCGAGTGAACTGATTTGTTTGTATTGCGATGACTTGTACCATCCCAAAAGTAGCGTGTTCCTTGATAGCTTTAACGAGGAAGAATTGAGAGAGTTGGCACACCTGTATGGTGTGGTGGTCCAGGCATCAAAGCACCAAGCTCCAACGGTCACTGAACTGCTCAAAACAGATGAATGGCGCGTAGTTATCTCAGTAGCAAAGTCAGTCTATGAGTCACTTAGCCGTGCAACCTAACAATGCGTTTCAAGGGACGTTTGACCCGCTGCGCACCCTTGCTAACGCAAGGCCACGCATCGCATCAAACGCCCCTGAACGCAGGCGTTAGGCACTAAGGAGAACCTGTAGACAATGAGCCAAGAAGAAAACCCACCGAAATATCCTTCTGCCGAAGAGTTTTGTCTCAGAGTCCCACTTTATGAACAGTTTTCTTACGACGACGAAAAAAACAACGGATTCTTCTCGCTAGAGCAATTCGAAGGGACACTCGATTTTCATTGTCCTGGCTGTGGACAACATAGCGTGTTTACTGTTCGAAAAAATAACTATCACCAAGATTCTTATTACAGGAACTATGTCTTTTCATTAGCATTCAATTGCTCAAGAGATAGTTCACATAAGGCGCTTTTCATATTTCGCGCACAGGGTTCTACCCCGTTTCCACGGACGGTTTGAAAAGGTCCGAAAACTTACGGTCTTGCCTTGCGACTCTGCGCCGCATTC
>CALBOV010000310.1 GCA_937896565.1 uncultured Salinisphaerales bacterium | reverse complement strand
CCGAGCTCTACCGTCACATCGGGCCTTACACCGATGTTCCGGCCGGCGACATCGGTGTCGGCGCGCGCGAAGTCAGCTATCTGTTCGGCCAGTACAAGCGCATATCCAACCAGTTCACCGGCACAATCACCGGCAAGGGACTGGCCTTCGGAGGCAGCCTGATCCGCGCCGAGGCCACGGGCTATGGCGCGGTCTACCTGCTCGACGACATGCTCCGGGCTCAGGGTCAGGGTCTGGAAGGCAAGTCGGCGGTGATCTCCGGATCGGGCAATGTGGCGACCCACGCCGCCGAAAAACTGATCGATCTGGGCGCCAAGGTGCTCACGCTCAGCGATTCCAGTGGTTTCGTCTACGACAAGCAGGGCATGACCCAGGAGAAAATCGACTGGATCAAGGACCTCAAGGAACGCCGACGCGGACGGATCAGGGAATACGCCGACGAGTTCGGCGCGGAATACCACGAGGGCGCCCGACCCTGGGGCGTTCCCGCCGATCTGGCCCTGCCCTGCGCAACCCAGAACGAGCTGAACGAGGACGAGGCGAAATCGCTGGTCGCCAACGGCTGCATCGGGGTGTCCGAAGGCGCGAACATGCCCTCGACGCTGGATGCAATCCACGTGTTCCAGAATGCCAGCATTCTCTACGCGCCCAGCAAGGCGGCCAATGCCGGCGGTGTTGCGGTGTCCGGACTGGAAATGACGCAGAACTCCATGCGGCTGTCGTGGAGCAAGGACGAATTGCTCGATCGATTGCGCAAGATCATGGGCGGCATTCACGAGCAATGCGCCCGGCACGGGCGCTCCGACGAGGGCCGTATCGATTACGTCAAGGGCGCGAACATCGCCGGCTTCATCAAGGTCGCCGACGCCATGGCGGCCTACGGCGTGGTCTGACCGACCGGAGCCCACCCGACTCATCCGGTCAACGGGGTATCACACGGGCGACCGATGCACGACCACTCGGCGTCGTGCATCGGCCTGCCCGGTCGCTGTTTCGTTTCAGACGGTGACGGCGTCCCGCCGCAGGTCACGCGCGGACACGCATCGGACGCGAAGCGCCGCCTGGTCCCAGTGTTCATCCGCTCCGTCCCCGGAACGGTGGCATGCGGCGGGGCCGGTGTCGGCCGGCTTCATCCGGTGCAATCCCGTGTGCCGAAACCACAGCCCTCCGTGCTCGTGCAGATAGGCCTTGGCAACCAGATAAGGCACCGGCTCCCCATCGAACAATGGCGGCGGCATGCGGCAGAGGACGACGGCATCCCTGG
>CALBOV010000309.1 GCA_937896565.1 uncultured Salinisphaerales bacterium | reverse complement strand
GGTGTCACCGTGAATCTGGAAGCGGTTGCCGCGATTGCGGATCTCGACATCCAGCCGCCGCTCGATCTCGCGCAGGTTGGCGTCCAGCGGCCCGCACAAACGGGCCAGCCGCACGTTGTCCGCGGGCATGAGCACCACGTCGCGCGGCTCGGTTTCGGCGTCGGTCTCTGTCACCACTGTCATCCTGACCCGTTCGACCGTCTCAGGCCGCCGCGCTCGCGGCAACCAGCCGGCCGCGCAATGAGTTCGGCAGCGCCTCGGTGATCACGACATCGACCATCTGCCCGATCAGCGCCGCGCTGCCATCGAAGTTGACCCAGCGGTTGTTGCCGGCACGTCCGGCCATCTGGTTGGGGGACTTCACCGACGCCCGCTCGACCAGCACCTGCTGCGTGCTGCCGACCAGCGATTCGGCATAGCGCATACCCTGCTGGCGCACGCGGTTCTGGAGAATCTGCAGGCGCTTGGACTTTTCCTCGGCCGGCACCGTGTCAGCCAGATTGGCCGCCGGCGTGCCCGGGCGCGGGCTGTAGTTGAACGAAAACGCGTGGTCGAAACCGGCTTCGTGGACCACGTTCATCGTCGCCGCGAAATCCGAATCCGATTCGGTCGGGAATCCGACGATGATGTCGGTGGACAGCGCGATGTCCGGACGCGCGGCTCGCAGCCGGGCGATCTTGTCCAGGTACTCGGCCGCGGTGTGGCCGCGTTTCATCATCGCAAGAATGCGGTCGGAGCCGGCCTGCACCGGCAGATGCAGATAGCCCGCAAGCTTTGGCACCTCGGCGTAGGCGGCGATCAGGTCGTCGGTGAACTCGGCCGGATGCGAAGTCGTGAAGCGGATGCGCTGGATGCCCGGCATCTCGGCGGTGTAGTGAATCAGCAGCGCCAGGTCGGCCGTGGCGCCGTCGGCCATCGCGCCGCGGTAGGCGTTGACGTTCTGGCCCAGGTAGGTGATTTCGCGCACGCCCTGCTCGGCGAGCTGCGCGACCTCGGTCAGCACGTCGTCCAGCGGGCGGCTGATCTCCTCGCCGCGCGTGTAGGGCACCACGCAGAACGTGCAGTACTTGCTGCAGCCCTCCATGATCGACACGAACGCGGTTGGACCGTCCGCACGCGGCTCGGGCAGGTTGTCGAATTTCTCGATCTCGGGGAACGAGATGTCGACGATGGTGCGGCGTTTCGCGCGCGCCTGATCGACCATCTCCGGCAGTCTGTGCACGGTCTGCGGCCCGAAGACCAGGTCCACGAACGGCGCCCGCTCGGCAATCGCGTCACCTTCCTGCGAAGCCACGCAGCCACCCACGCCGATCAGCAGATCGGGCTTGCCGTCCTTCAGCGGCCGCAACCGTCCCAGCTCGGAAAACACCTTTTCCTGCGCCTTCTCGCGCACGGAACAGGTGTTGAGCAGCAGCACGTCCGCCTCGTCGGGATCATGCGTTCGTTCCAGCTGATGGGAACGCGCGAGGACATCGGCCATCTTGTCCGAGTCGTAGCTGTTCATCTGACAGCCGAAAGTCTTGATGTATAGCTTGCCGTGCGGCATGACGCATCTGGGCTCGAAGGAACCGGGCAGTATAAGGGAATGATGTGGCGCTTTGGCGCAAAACCGCCATGCGGCGGCCTGGACGGATACGCGTTGGCTAGACCTTGGTCATCCAGTCATCCACGGACGCCACCGTGTCACGCCAGGCCTGCTCGAAGGCCTCACGCGGCCGGCGGTACGGATCGGCCACCTCGGCGTTGTTGCGCCAGCGGCCGATCAGGTGCACGCGGCCACGCGACATCGGGAAATTCTGGTGAATCCACTGCAGGTGGCCCTTGTCCATCACCAGCACCAGATCGGAGTGGGCGATCATGTCCTTGTCGATCTGCCGGGCGCGATGCGCGCTGGCATCCAGACCGTTCTCCTGCATCACCTCCAGCGCTAGCGGATCGGCCGGGTGACCAACCAGCGCACCGATGCCCGCGGACTCCACGACCGCGTTCGGCCGGTCCGCCAGACGCTCGCGCAGCAGGTATTCGCCCATGGGGCTTCGGCAGATATTGCCGGTGCAGACAACAAGAAAACGGTTGAACATCGAAATGATCGCGCTTGGAGATTCATACAAACCGGGCGGCGGGCTGCCCGTCGCGGGCGCGGAGAATACCAAAGCTTCGTCCCACGCGGCGTGAACATCGCCGTGGAACCAAATGAAATCGGGCAGAGTCTGAGCAGGCAAGGAGACGTCGCGGGCCTGTCAGGGACCGCGACGGGCGGGGGAACCCAGAACGAGGGTTCTCTGCATGGACAATTCGGACCGCCTCGGCTTTGCCGCGTTTTTCGTTGCATGCCTGTTCCTCGCCTTCCTCGGCGGGGCGGCGGTCATGCTGACGAAGGTCTTCCCGGCCGAACCGCTGACCAATGCCTACAAGGCGGGCCGCGCGCTACTGCTCCGGCGCGAGATCGAGAACTCCTACGTGCAGACGGACCAGTGGCGCGAGGCGCGCACCGATGCCCGCGGCACCACGATCCATGACCCGGCCCAGGCCTATCAGGGCTACACCCTCTATACCCGCGGCGGCAGCACCAGCGCTCACCTGATCGACATGGACGGCCAGGAGGTCCACCGCTGGAGCCTGCCGTACCGCGAACTCTGGGACAGCACGCCCGATGGCCGCCCGGCGCAGCGAGACGACCTGATGTACTGGCGCAAGGCCATCATGGAGCCCGATGGTGACCTGATCGCGATCTACATCGCCGCGGCCGACACGCCCTGGGGCTACGGCATGGTGAAGCTCAACGCCGACTCCGAGGTGATCTGGTCGTACCACGGCGCCGTGCATCACGACTTCGACCTCGGCTCCGACGGCCGTGTGCTGGCGCTCACCCACGGCTTTCGTGATACCCGCTACGAGGTCTTCTCCTCGCTGGCCAAGCCGTTCCTCGACGACCAGGTGGTCGTCATCGATGGCGAGACCGGGCAGCCGCAACAGCAAATCTCGGTCTTCGATGCGTTCTACGATTCCAAGTACCAGATCATTCTGACCGCGATTCCCTATTTCGCGCTGGAAGATCCGCTGCACACCAACAGCATCCAGCTGATCGACGACGAGCTCGCAGCGGTCTTCGCGCCGGCCCGAGGCAAGGGCAATCAGGTGCTGATCTCGATGCGCCACCCCGCCGCGCCCGCGCTGATCGACCTGGACTCCGGCGAAATGACCTGGGCCACCAAGGGTCCCTGGCATGGCCAGCATTCCATCCAGGCCTGGCCGAACGGCAACTTCACCGTGTTCGACAACTACGGGCACTACACCGACGGCGACCGCAGCCGGATTCTCGAAGTCGACCCGAGCACCGGTGGCGCCGTTTTCTCCTACGCGGGCAGCGCCGACAAGCCGCTGGAAAGCAAGCTGCGCGCGGCCGTGACCAAGTTTCCCAACGGCAACTACCTGATCACCGAATCCGATGGTGGCCGCCTGCTGGAAGTCTCGCCGGACGGCGAGATCGTCTGGGAGTTCATCAACCCCGTCCGCGGGGGCGACAACGACCAGTTCATTCCCGTCGTGTCCTCCGGACAGCGCCTGACGCCGGACGAACTGACACCGGCATTCCGCGCACGCCTGCAATCCGCAACCAGGAGCTAAGCCATGCACCACAAACCCGAGCAAACCAACCACCGAAGCCTGCAAGTCGCGCTGGCGATGCTGGCGTGCATCGCCCCGATGGCCGCGGCCCAGGCCTATGTCGGACCCGGCGCCGGACTGAGCCTGTTGGGCGCGCTGTGGGGGCTGATCGCCGCGCTGGGCGCCGCCGTGCTGTTCGTACTGCTGTGGCCCATCCGCCGCGCGCGCCGTCGCCGCAGGCTGGCCGCCCAGGCGGAGCAGGCCGAGGCCATGGACGAGACACCGGATGAGCCGGCCGCCGACGTCCGCCAGCCGCAGGGCCCGGAATCCGGGCGCACGGCCTGACCCACCCGCGAAAGGGAGTCATCCATGGGCATCTTCGACTCGCCGGCTCCGGTCTTTTCGACAGCGGACCGGCTGATGGCCACCGCGCTGCCCGACTGGCTGCGCCTGGTCATCTGGGCCGGGCTGGCCGCGATCGTGACCATGCTGCTCTACAAGTGGCTGTCGCCGCAGTCGCGCATCGCCGAAGCCAAGACCGAGGCCCGTGAGGCGCGGGCGCGGCTGAACGCCTTCGACGGGGACTTCGCCGATGCCGGACCGCTGATCAAGCAGCAGTTCTCGACCGCGCTGCGCCATGTCGGTCTGGTCGTGCCGGGCACGTTGCTGGCCATCGTGCCACTGCTGAGCCTGCTGCTGTGGGCGGAGACCTATTACGGCCATCGCCTGCCGCCGCCGGATGATCCGCCGACGGTGCGCACCGTGCCCGAGGGTGCCGTGACCCGCTGGGATGGCGGCAGCCAACCCGCCTCACTGTTGGTGCTCGAAGGCTCGCGGGTTGTCGCCGAGATCGACATGACCGCGCCGGTAGGCATCGTCACCAAGCGGCCGTGGTGGCACTGGCTGGCGGACAACCCGCTGGGCTATCTCCCCGAGGACGGGCCGGTCGAGCAGGTGTGGATCGCGCTGCCCGAGCGGCATGTGCTGCCGTTCGGACCGGAATGGCTCCGATCCTGGCTGGCCGTGTTCATGCCCGTCATGTTCGTCGTTTCCCTGCTGATGTACCGCTGGGCAAAAATCCAATGAACGATATCCATACACCCCAACGCACCGCCCGATCCAAACCCAGCGAGGCCGCCGTCGGCAGCTTTGCCGTGCCGACCTGGATGCACTGGATGAGCGGTTGGCAGCACAACCATCCCGAGTCGGCCATCGGCCTCGGCAACTTCGACACGCGGATGGCCGAGGACGCCATCGCCAGCGTGGAGATCAAGGCGCCGATCTACATCGCCGGCCTGGCGCGTTCCGGGACCACCATCCTGCTGGAGCTGCTGGCCGAGCACGCCGATGTCGGCACGCACCAGTACCGGGACTTCCCGCCGGTGATGACGCCCTGGCTGTGGGATCGCTGGCTGTCGCGCGTGCCGGAACCGAAGGAAGACGCCAAGGAGCGCGCGCATGGCGACGGCATCAGCGTCACCTCGCGCAGCCCAGAAGCCTTCGAGGAGGTGCTGTGGATGGCGTTCTTTCCGGAGACGCACAACCCTGCCCACAGCAACGTGCTCAACGACAGCACACGGCACCCGCCGTTCGAGGCCTTCTACCGCGAGCACATCCGCAAGCTGCTGGCCATTCGCGGCGCTGCGCGCTACGTCGCCAAGGGCAACTACAACCTGATGCGCCTGGAATACATCCTCAAGCTGTTTCCAGACGCCAGATTTCTGCTGCCCATCCGTGATCCGGTGTGGCACATCGCCTCGCTGATGAAGCAGCAGACTCTGTTCGAGGCTGGCGAACAGGCCCATCCACGCTCGCTGGACCACATGCGCCGCGTCGGCCATTTCGAGTTCGGCCTGGACCGGCGGCCGATGCACACCGGTGACGACGACGCGATTCTTGAAGTGCAGGACCTGTGGGCGCGCGGGCGCGAGGTGGAAGGCTGGGCCAAGTACTGGGCCATGGTCTACAGCACCGTGGCCGACCAGCTCGATGCCAATCCGGCGCTGCGCGACGCCTGTCAGGTCATCCGCTACGAAGCACTTTGCAAGGATTCCGAACCAGTGCTGGAGTCCGCCTACACGCACTGCGGGCTGGACATCGACCACCCCGTCATCGAGGCCGCCGCGGCGCGACTGAAGCTGCCGGGCTACTACCAACCGGCCTTCGAAGCCAGCGAACTCGACCTGATCAGCCGGATCACCTGGCCCACCGCCGCGCGTTTCGGTTACGCCGAGTAGCCGCGACTAACCAGCCTGAGCGCAACGGTAGCGGCGCAGTTCGCTCTCGCCACTCAGGTCAATCAGCGCCTGGCGGTTGTTGGACAGCCGGTAGTGGTAGGTCCGGCTCCAGAAATCGCCTTCACCGCTGAATCGCAGGTCCACGCGAATCTCCTGCGGCGAAATGCGCTCCACGGCCTGCACATAGGCGGTGCTCTCGTAGAACTGGATCTTCTCGGCATCGACGCGAAGCCGCGTGTCGTTGCGGCCGCTGCCACAGTCCTCGAAATGCAGATTCCATTCCCCGCGAAAGCCCTTGGGAATCTCCGACGCCTGCGTGGCGGCCAGCCCGTCGCAGCCGGCCAGCAACCCCATGCCGCCCAGCAGCAGGGCCACCGCACCAAGCGACGGCGATCGCCAAGATCGATTCACGCGATGAAACATGCTTCCCTGCCTGTTCCGGCGCGGCATCACCAGCGCACGCGCCCCTGTGCATGACCGTAGTCAAGGGAGGCATATCGTGGCAAGCGGTCGCGCCGAAGGACGACGCGGGTTCCAATGGGAGGGGCGATCGAAACCCGTGTCACCAGGTCGGGAGAAGAAGCTCTTGAAGATTGTTGTACTCAGCGGCGCAGGCATCAGCGCCGAAAGCGGCCTGCCCACGTTCCGAGGCGCGGGCGGGTTGTGGAACGGTGTTCGCGCCGAAACCCTGGCCACTCCGGAGGCCTTCGCCGATGATCCGCAGCGGGTGCTCGATTTCTACAACTTTCGCCGCGCCATGGTGCGCGATGCCGAGCCCAACGCCGCGCACCGGGCCGTGGCCGCGCTGGAACAGCGCCATCAGGTCACGGTGGTCACGCAAAATGTCGACAACCTGCACGAGCGCGCCGGCTCGACCGACGTGCTGCATGTGCACGGCGAGATCATGACCGCCCGCAGCAGCCGCACGCCGTCATTGAAGCTGGCCATGCAGGATCGCGACATCCGTCTGGGCGATCTCGCCGAAGACGGCGCCCAGTTGCGTCCGGACGTGGTCTGGTTCGGCGAGACGGTGCGGCACATTGATGACAGCCTGGACCGCATCCGCGCCGCCGATCGCTTTCTCGTCGTCGGCACCTCGCTGCAGGTCTGGCCGGTGGCCGACTGGGTGCATCACGCCGTCAACGCCGGCGAACGGGTGATCGTCGCGCCGGAACTGGCCCGCTGCCCGGACGGGTTCGACTGGTTGCGGGGCAATGCCTGCGAGCATGTGCCCCGCGTGGCCGAACGCTGGCTGGACGCCTGAGGCTCTAGAACGGAATGTCGTCGTCGCCGAAGTCATCAACCGGCTGCGGCGACGGCGCGTTGCCGCCATTGCCACCGCCGGATCGGCCGCCACCGTAGTTGCCGCCGCCACCACCGCCGCCGCCGTAGCCGCCACCGGACGAGGAACCGCCTCCGAAGCCACCACCACCACCGCCCGAACCGCCGCGCCCGCCGAGCATCTGCATTTCGTTGGCGATGATTTCGGTGGTGTAGCGGTCCTGGCCGTCATTGCCCTGCCACTTGCGGGTACGCAGCGAGCCTTCGACGTAGACCTGTGAACCCTTGCGCAGATATTCGGCGGCGATCTCCGCCAGACGGCCGAAGAACGCCACGCTGTGCCATTCGGTTCGTTCCTTCTGCTCGCCGGACTGCTTGTCGCGCCAGGTCTCGGACGTGGCGATCCGGATATTGGTGACCTGCGCACCGCTGCTCGGGATGCGCCGGGTTTCCGGGTCCGCCCCGAGGTTGCCGACGAGAATGACTTTGTTGATGCCACGTGCCATGCGAGAGTCCCCGAAAAGCTGGTTTGAAGAAGCCGGTTAGCGTACCCGCAGTCGGGTCATGCTGACCACAGCGCCCGAATCATCAGGCTGCCTTGAGTGTTCGCCACGGCGTACGCGGCGCAAACAGCAGCCAGCTCGCAAGCAGGCCACCCGCGGCGACCAGCACGCCATTGAGCCCCCAGCCGGCCATGATCCAGCCGCCGGCCGCGCCGCCGGTGAACGCACCGAGGAACTGGGCCGTGGAGTACATGCCCAGCGCGGCGCCGCGCGCCTCGACCTGCGCGGCCTGCGAGACCAGCGACGGCATGGTCGCCTCCAGCAGGTTGAAGCCGGCGAAGTAGACGCTCAGCGCCAGGAACATCGAACCGGTTGCGACCACCCGCGTCATGCCGACCAGCGACACCGCCGCGATGGCAATGCAAACAAGCACGACTGCGGCCTGATGCCCGCGCCGCTCGGCCAACCAGATCAGGATCGGCAACGGCAGAATGGACACCAGCATGGCCGGGGCGAACACCGACCACTGCTCGCCGGCATCCACGCCCAGCCGCCGGCTGAGCAGCACGGGGACCGCGACAAACACTGCGGTCATCGCCGCATGCAGCACGAAAATGCCCGCGTACAGGGGATGCAGACGCGTGTCGCGCAGCGCGGCGTTCAGCCCGCTGACCAAGGTCGTCGGCTCGCGCCGCTCCGGCCGGGGAATCAGCACCAGCAGGACCAGAATCGCGAGGAAGGCGAACGCCGCCGCCAGCCGGAACACGCCAGCCAGGCCCAGCCATGCGGTCAGCACCGGACCGATCATCAGCGCCACCAGGAACGCCATGCCGATCGAAATGCCCAGAATCGCCATTGCGGTCGTGCGCACGGCCGGTCGGGTCAAATCGGCCAGCAATGCGTTGACCGCCGCGGCAACGGCGCCGGCACCCTGCAAGGCCCGCCCGACGATCAGCCACTCGATGGACTCCGCCGAGGCGGCGACCAGGCTGCCGGCAAAGAACACGACCAGGCCGAACACGATGACCGGAATCCGCCCCAGTCGATCGGAGGCCAGCCCGAACGGTAGCTGCAGCACGGCCTGGGTGAGGCCGTAGACACCCACCGCAAGCCCCACCAGAACCGGCGTGGCGCGGGCATAGTCATCGGCGTAGGCGGCCAGCACCGGCAGCACCATGAACAGGCCCAGCATGCGCAGCCAATAGACCAGCGCCAGGCCACCCACGGCGCGGCGTTCGAGGGAATTCATCCGGAAGGCAATACAAGAAGAACGAAACGCGTGTGCATGGTATCACCCGACACGCTGCTAAACTTTCGCGCTTTCCCGTTCCCTCCGGCGACAGGTTTCCGCCCCCTATGGACACCATCGAGATACGCGGCGCGCGCACGCACAATCTGCGCAATGTCGACCTGACGCTGCCGCGCGACCGCCTGATCGTGATCACCGGATTGTCAGGCTCGGGCAAGTCCTCGCTGGCCTTCGACACCATCTACGCCGAGGGCCAGCGCCGCTACGTCGAGAGTCTGTCCGCCTACGCCCGTCAGTTCCTGTCGATGATGGAAAAGCCCGACATCGACTCCATCGAAGGCCTGTCGCCGGCGATCTCCATCGAGCAGAAGTCGACCTCGCACAACCCGCGCTCGACCGTCGGCACGGTCACCGAAATCTACGACTACCTGCGTCTGCTCTACGCCCGTACCGGCATCCCGTCCTGCCCCGATCACGGCGGTGAGCTGATCGCCCAGACCGTCAGCCAGATGGTCGACAAGACGCTGGAGCAGGAAGAGGGCTCGGCCTGGATGCTGCTGGCGCCGGTCGTTGATGGCCGCAAGGGCGAACACAAGCAGATCATCGAGCAGTTGCGCAGCCAGGGCTTCATCCGCGCGCGCATCGACGGCACCGTGGTCGAGCTGGATGAGGCGCCGGAACTCAACAAGAAGACCAAGCACACGATCGAAGCCGTGGTCGACCGCTTCAAGATTCGCGAGGATCTGAAGCAGCGCCTGGCCGAATCCTTCGAAACCGCGCTGAATCTGGCCGATGGCGTGGCGACGCTGGCGCCCTATAACCGCGAGGGCGAGTCGATCACCTTCTCCTCGCGCTATGCCTGCAAGGTCTGCGGCTGGGCCATCGGCGAGCTAGAACCGCGGCTGTTTTCCTTCAACAACCCGACCGGCGCCTGCCCGACCTGCGATGGCCTGGGCCAGATGCAGGTGTTCGACCAGGAACGCGTGGTCGCGCACCCCGACGTGCCACTGGGCGACGGCGCCATCCGTGGCTGGGACAAGCGCAACGCCTACTTCTACTCGCTGATCGAATCGCTGGCCCGCCACTTCGACTTCGATCTGGACACGCCCTTCGACGAACTCGACGAGTCGGTGCAGCAAGTCGTGCTCTACGGCAGCGGCCGCGACGCCTTCGAGTTTTCCTACCCCGGCCAGGGCGGCCGCACGCGCACGCGGCGGCATCGCTTCGAGGGCATCATCCCGAACATGGAACGCCGCTACCGCGAGACCGATTCCGTGGCGGTCCGCGAGGAACTGGCGAAATACCTCGCCAACAAGCCCTGCCCCGACTGCAATGGCGAGCGGCTGAACCGCGCCGCGCGGCATGTGAAGGTCGACGGCCGCCGCCTGCCTGAACTGGTCCGCACCTCAGTCCACGAGGCGCAGAACACCATCCAGGCACTGAACCTGACCGGCCGCCACGCCGAAATCGCCCGCCCGATTCTCAAGGAGATCGGCGAGCGCCTGATGTTTCTGGTCGATGTCGGTCTCGACTACCTGACCCTGTCACGCAGCGCGGACACGCTGTCCGGCGGCGAGGCCCAGCGCATTCGCCTCGCGAGCCAGATCGGCGCCGGGCTGGTGGGCGTGATGTACGTGCTGGACGAGCCATCCATCGGCCTGCACCAGCGCGACAACCGACGGCTGCTGGACACCCTGTTCCGGCTGCGCGACCTCGGCAATACGGTGATTGTTGTCGAACACGACGAGGACGCCATCCGGCTTGCCGACCATGTCATCGACATCGGCCCCGGCGCTGGCGTACATGGCGGCCAGATCATCGCCCAGGGCACGCCCGCGGACATCGAGAGCGCCACCGAGTCGCTGACCGGCGACTACCTCAGCGGCCGCCGCAGCATCGCCGTGCCCGAGCAGCGTCATGCCCCGAACGACAAGCAGTCGCTAATCATCGAAGGGGCCACCGGCAACAATCTTCAGAATGTCACGGTAAAGATTCCGGTCGGGCTGATGGTCTGCATCACCGGCGTCTCCGGCTCCGGCAAGTCCACGCTGATCAACGAGACGCTGTACAAGCACGTCGCCCGCGAGCTCAACCGCGCGCATCACCATGCCGCTCCGGCACGCGCGATCCACGGCCTGGAGCATTTCGACAAGGTCATCGACATCGACCAGAGCCCGATCGGCCGCACGCCGCGCTCGAATCCGGCGACCTACACCGGACTGTTCACGCCAATCCGCGACCTGTTCGCCGCGGTACCCGAAGCGCGCGCTCGCGGCTACAAGCCCGGCCGCTTCTCGTTCAACGTCAAGGGCGGTCGCTGCGAAGCCTGCCAGGGCGATGGCGTCATCAAGGTCGAAATGCACTTCCTGCCGGACGTGTATGTGCCCTGCGATGTCTGCAAGGGCGCGCGCTACAACCGCGAAACCCTGGACATCCAATACAAGGGTCGCAGCATCGCCGAGGTGCTGGACATGACCGTCGAGGAGGCCACCAGCTTCTTCAAGCCGGTGCCGGTCATCCACCGCAAGCTGGAAACGCTGATGGAAGTCGGCCTGTCCTACGTCAAGCTCGGCCAGAACGCGACGACGCTATCCGGCGGCGAGGCGCAGCGCGTGAAACTGGCGCGCGAACTGTCCAAGCGCGACACCGGGAAGACGCTCTACATCCTCGACGAACCCACCACCGGACTGCATTTTCACGATATTGCCCAACTGCTCGGGGTACTCTCTAGGCTTCGGGATGCGGGGAATACCGTCGTGGTGATCGAACACAACCTGGATGTCATCAAGACCGCCGACTGGATCATCGACATGGGTCCGGAGGGCGGCGACGGCGGCGGCACGGTCGTCGCGACAGGCACACCGGAAGCAGTCGCCGAGGTCGAGGCCTCCCACACCGGCCGCTTCCTGGCCCCGCTGCTCAACCGGGAGCCCGAGCCGGCATGATCCAGTACACCCGCACCGAGATTCGCGCCAAGGTCTGCGACCTGCGGGCCGAACACCGCCAACTCGACCTCGCCATCACCGAGATGGAAATGCAGCTCTACTGCAACCAGCTCGAACTGCGCCGCCTCAAGAAGCGCAAGCTGCAACTCAAGGATGCGATCGCACGACTGGAGTCGATGATGATTCCGAATCTGGACGCCTGATCCTCGGGTAACCAGACCACATCAAGCTGGTCCGCCAGATCGGAACGTCTCCCGACGATGGTATGTTGCCGATCAGGCATCCAAGCGACTGGCGGCGATGAAAATCCGGGTCTTTTCCTCGAAATCCTACGACCGGTCATGCATGGCGGACGCCAACCGCCAGCACGGATTCGAAATCGAGTATTTCGAGGCTGCTCTCGATCCCACGACCGTAGCGTTGGCCGGAGGCGCGGATGCGATCTGTCTGTTCGTCAACGATCGTTGCGATGCCGAGGTCGTCCACGAGCTGGCTGACCTCGACGTGCGCCTGGTGCTGATGCGCTGCACCGGCGTCAACAACGTGGATCTGGACGCGGCCCGGCAGCGGGGGCTTTGCGTAGCCAACGTGCCGGCCTACTCGCCTTATGCCGTCGCGGAGCACACGGTCGCCATCCTGCTGTGCCTGATCCGCAAGATTCACAAGAGCTACAACCGTGTGCGCGAGGGCAATTTCTCTCTGGATGGCCTGGTCGGATTCGATCTGCATGGCAAGACCGTCGGGGTCATAGGCTACGGCGCCATCGGTCGGGTGCTTTGCGGCATCCTCGGAGGCTTTGGCTGCCGGGTGCTCGTGTACGACCCCTTCGCCAAATCAGTGACTCCGCCCGCGGCCGCCTGCGATCTCGACACGCTCTGGCGCGAAGCCGATATCGTCAGCCTGCATTGCCCGCTGACACCGGACACCCACCACCTCGTCGACGCCGCGGCGCTGGACCGAATGAAGGATGGGGTCATCCTCATCAACACCAGCCGCGGCGGGCTGATCGAGAGCAGCTCGGTCATCGAGGCGCTGAAGAGCCGCAAGCTCGGCGGGCTGGCCATCGATGTCTACGAAGAGGAATCCGGCCTGTTCTTCTCGGATCACTCCAGCGACATCATCCTGGACGATCGCTTCGAACGCCTGATGACCTTCCCCAACGTCGTCGTCACCGGCCACCAGGCGTTTCTGACCCGGGAAGCCCTGCGGACCATCGCCGAAACCACGCTGAACAGCGCGGCCGAGTTCGCGGCGGGCGATACCATCCGCCATCGGCTCACCGGTTGAAGCACAGCAGCCGGCGGACCGTCTGCTTGAATCTTAAGCCCGGTTGGCGATCCCGAACGGCACATGAACCGACGGCAGCACGCCGGTCGTCTCGACCAGGTGCGAGCGCTGGTCGTCGAAGAAGATGTGCGGCTTTAGCACTTCCAGTGACCGCCGCTTTTCGACACCGCCGAGAAACAGCGCCTCGTTCACCGTAATCCCCCAGGTTCGCATGGTGTTGATCACCCGCTCGTGCGCCGGCGCGCCACGTGCCGTCACGATCGCGATGCGCAGCTTGGGCGTGTAGTCCGCATCCTCCGCGGCCCGCGCCTCCTCCAGCGCCTGAACCTCGGACAGCTTGTCCAGGAACACCTTCAGCGGACCGGGCTTGTGCGGCACATCGATGTGCTGGCGTTCATGCTCGTTGAAGGTCTCCAGATCCCGGGACTCCTGGTAAACCGTTTCGGACTCGTCATCGGCCAGCACCCCGTCGAAGTCGAAGGCGATCCGCAACTCGTGATCATCCTCGTCGTCGACATGGTCGGCGCTGAGCACCTGACCGGCCGGGTAGCCCTCGGCAATCGCCTGGTTGACGTCGTCCTCGTTGCCGGACAGGAACAGGTTCACCGAGAACGCAGGAATGAACTTGTGCGGATTGCGCCCCTGCAGAAACGCCGCCCGGGTGATGTTCAGGCCGTGGTGCTGAATCGATCGCATCACCCGCATGCCGGTGTCCGGATCATTCCGCGACAGCAGCACGACTTCGATGGGCGGATCGTCGGGACGGATTTCGTTTAGGGACAACAGGCGCTTGATGAACGGGAACGCCACGCCGGGCTTCAGCGGCTCACGCTCGTGTTCACGCTGGAACTCGCGGTAGGTCGATTCACCCTGCTCGCGGAAGACGCGATCCGGATCGGTCAGGTCGAACAGCGCGCTGGATGCCAGCCCGACGACGAGTCGCTTGTCGAGTTCATAAGCCATGGGCGTCGCCCCTCAGCCCACCAGCCGCCGGTAGGCCTCCCGGTACTTGTCCACGGTGTTGGCGATCACCGTGGCCGGCAGCGACGGGCCCGGCGCGGTCTTGTTCCAGTCCAGCGTGTCGAGGTAATCGCGCACGTATTGCTTGTCGAAGCTCGGCGGGCTGATACCGACCTGGTACTGATCCACCGGCCAGAAGCGGGAGGAATCGGGCGTGAGCAGTTCGTCGATGATGTACAGCTCACCGGCATCATCCAGACCGAACTCCATCTTGGTGTCGGCGATGATGATCCCGCGCCTGCGAGCGTATTCGGCGGCGCGCTGGTAGACATCCAGCGTGACCTCGCGCACCCGCTCGGCCATCGGCCGGCCGATGGCCTGGACCACGGCGTCGAAGCTCACGTTCTCGTCGTGATCACCGACCTGCGCCTTGGTGCTGGGCGTGAAGATCGCCTCCGGCAGCACCTCGCCCTGACGCAAGCCCACTGGCAGTTCGATGCCGCAGATCCGGCCGGTCTTCTGATAGTCACGCCAGCCGGAGCCGATGATGTAACCGCGAACGATGGCTTCGACCGGCAGCGGCTTGAGGCGGCGGGTGAGCACGGAGCGTTTGGCAAAACCTTCGGGCAACCCTTCCGGCAGCGGCTCATCCAGCAGGTGATGCTTGTGCTCACCGGCAATGGTCTTGAACCAGAAGTTCGAGATGCCGGTCAGCATCTCGCCCTTGCCGGGGATTGGATCAGGCAGGATGACGTCGTAGGCCGAGAGCCGGTCGGTGGCGACGATGAGCAGCCGCGCCTCGTCAACGGCGTAGACATCCCGAACCTTGCCGCGGTGTACCAGTTCAAACTGTTCCAGCGTCGGCGTGTGCAAGCCTTCCATCGATGGTGGTTTCCGATTGCGGTGAGCCTGACGCGTTGTCGCGCCGTGAGCCGGAACTTTATGCAGCCGTCACGAGCCGGTAAAGTTCGCGCCCGTTTGAGGCGTTACCACCATGAGCCAGTCACCGCTGATCGCGCCGTCGATCCTGTCCGCCGATCTCGCCCGCCTGGGTGACGATGTACAAGCCGTGCTCGACGCTGGCGCGGATGTCGTGCACTTCGACGTCATGGACAACCACTACGTCCCCAACCTGACGTTCGGTGCGCCGATCTGCCAGGCCCTGCGCGACTATGGCATCACCGCGCCGATCGATGTGCACCTGATGTGCACGCCGGTGGATGCGCTGATCGGCGAATTCGCCAAGGCCGGCGCCACCTGGATCAGCTTCCACCCCGAGGCCAGCCTGCACGTCGACCGCAGCCTGCAACTGATCCGCAGCCACGGCTGCAAGGCCGGACTGGTGCTGAATCCGGGCACGCCGACGCAAGTGCTGGACTACGTGATGGACCGGCTGGACTTCGTGCTCATCATGTCGGTGAACCCGGGCTTCGGCGGTCAGAGCTTCATCGACTCGGCCCTGGACAAGCTGCGCGACGTGCGCGCCCGCATCGATGCCTCGGGCCGCGACATCCGCCTGGAGATCGACGGCGGCGTGAAGGTGAACAACATCCGCCAGATCGCCGAAGCCGGCGCGGATACCTTCGTCGCGGGCTCGGCCATCTTCGGCGCCGATGACTACGCCGCGACCATTGCCGCCATGCGCGACGAGTTGGCGGCCGCAACGTCATGAGCGCGCCCACGCTGGCCACGCGCCAGCGCACCCCGGTCGTTCGGGAAATCCTCGCCGACCTGGACACCCCGCTTTCGGCCTATCTGAAGCTGGCGAATGCGCCCTGGACCTTCCTGCTGGAATCGGTGCAGGGCGGCGAACGCTGGGGTCGCTACTCGATCATCGGCCTGGCTTGCGAGGAAACGCTGGAAGTCCGTGGACAGCACATCGTGCACCGCCGTGGCGATGCGGAACTCGCACGCCTGGACTCCGACGATCCGCTGGGCTGGGTCCAGCAGTTCGCCGATGCCTATCAGGTGCCGGACCTGCCGGGTCTGCCACGGCTGACCAGCGGCCTCGTGGGCTACTTCGGCTACGACATCGTGCGCCTGATCGAACCCCGGCTGGCCGGCGTGACCAAGCCGGACCCGATCGACAATCCGGACATCCTGCTGATGGTGGCCGAGCGCCTGGCGGTGTTCGACAACCTGGCCGGCAAGCTCTATCTGATCGATCATTACGACCCGGCCGATGCGGAGGGCGAAGCCGCTGCCCGTGCGCGGCTGGACACGCTGGTCCAGACACTGCGTCAGCCGCTGGCGATGCCGGAGATGGACGCGCCGAATGCCGAACCCATCGACGAATCCTCGTTCGTCTCGGGCCTGACCCAGGCCGGCTACGAGGACGCCGTGGAGCGCATCAAGGCCTACACGCGCTCCGGCGACGTGATGCAGGTCGTGCCCAGCCAGCGGCTGTCCACGGCCTTCGAGGCCGAGCCGCTGGATGTCTACCGCGCGCTGCGCAGCATGAATCCGTCGCCCTACCTGTACTTCATGCGCTTTGGCGACCACCACGTCGTCGGCTCCTCGCCGGAGATTCTGGTGCGCGTGGAGGACGGTCAGGTCGCGGTGCGCCCCATCGCCGGCACACGCCCTCGCGGCGCCACGCCGGAGGAGGATCTGGCACTGGAACAGGACCTGCTGAGCGACCCGAAGGAAATCGCCGAGCACCTGATGCTGATCGACCTGGGCCGCAACGATGTCGGCCGCGTGGCCGAAACCGGCAGCGTGCAACTCGACGACAAGATGGTCATCGAACGCTACTCCCACGTCATGCACATCGTCTCCAACGTGACCGCGACGCTGCGTGAAGGCCTGACGGCCATGGATGCGTTGAAGGCGACCTTCCCGGCCGGCACATTGTCCGGCGCGCCCAAGGTCCGGGCGATGGAGATCATCGACGAGCTGGAACCGGTCAAACGCGGCGTCTACGGCGGCGCCGTCGGCTATCTGGCCTTTTCCGGCGACATGGACTTGGCCATCGCCATCCGCACGGCGGTCATCAAGCACGGGCAGATGCACGTACAGGCGGGCGGTGGCATCGTCGCCGATTCGGTTCCGCAAACCGAGTGGGAGGAAACCATGAACAAGGCCCGTGCCGTGCTCCGCGCCGCGCAGCAGGCCAGCCGGGGTCACGCCTGACCTGAATCCGTCATGCGTGCGCTGTTCCGATTCCTGTCGCTGTTCCCGCTCCCCGTATTGCACGGGGTGGGTGCCTTGCTCGGCTGGCTGCTCTGGATCATCCCCAATGACCGGCGCAAGGTTGCGCTGATCAACATCCGCCGCTGTTTCCCCGAGCTCTCCGAGGCCGAGGTCCGGCGCCGGGCACGGCAGGCTCTGGGCCACGAGATGAAGACCATTGCCGAACTGCCGCTGCTGTGGATCGGTCCGGAACGTCGCGTCGAGCGGATGATCCGCCGCATCGACAACGGCGAGCTGGTCGACCGGGCGCTCGCCAAGGGCAAGGGCCTGATCCTGCTGACGCTGCACCAGGGCTCCTTCGAGGCACCGGCCATCGTCTACTCGAAACAGCACGTGATGACCGGGCTGTACAAGCGGCAGAAAGGCGCGTTCGAGGAGCTGTCGCTGCAAGGCCGCACGCGCTTCGGCGGCAGGATGATTCCGGCCGAGGGCAGCATCGTGCTGCGCTCGCTGCTGCCGCTGCTGCGCGGCAACAACATCGCCTACATCCTGCCGGATCAGGACCCGCCGCCGGGACGCGGCATCTACTCGCCGCTGTTCGGCATCCCGGCGCACACGCCGACGCTGATCGCCAAGCTGGCCAAGTCCACCGGCGCCGAGGTGCTGTTCTTCATCGGCGAGCGCCTGCCGCGTGGTCGCGGCTACGTCATGCGCTTCGTCGAGGCCCCCGACGGCATCCACGATCCCGACGTGCAAACGGCCACCGACGCGATGAACCAGGGCGTCGAACAATGCATCCGTGCCCTGCCGGATCAGTACTGGTGGGGGTACAAGCGATTCCGCCGCCGGCCCGACGGCAGCAGCGATTTCTACGCCTGATCAACCGCCATCTAGTCCGGCGGATTGATCAGGCGATGGTATGCGGCGTAGGGAACCGTCGCCGGCAGCAGCAAGGCATCGGCGAGAGCACTGCAAACCAGATCACCAGCGGCGACTCGCTCGGGACTAGTGAAGAACGGCAGTTTTGGCCGCGGAGGAAAGATGCCGTACTTCGCAAATTCCTGCAGCGTTTCCTCATCGTTCTGGATGACCGCGACATTCAGACGCGTACCCGACATGATCTTCGGACTGGCCGGCGCGCCATTAGCCAATGTGTTGTGCGTCGCCGTAGCACACCCGATCAGGAGCTGGACACTCAATGCAAGCGCGAGCACTCGACAGATTTGAATCATGCCTGCGCCGCCTCGCCGGTCTCGGCAAATGACTTGAAATCGGCCAGATAGGCGCGCGTCTGCTTGCGAAACGCGCCCGGCATCAGCCATCCCATGATCTTCATCGGTATTCCGGAGAACTGGAACTCGCAATCGGATTCCCAGCGAGTCACGTCCGCGGACACCGCCACCAGCCGGTTTTCCTGCCGGTTCCAGACACCCCCGGCCTCGTAGGTCGCCACCCAGCTTTCCGGCCAGTTGGCCGACACCAGCGTTTCGGTCATGGACATGGTGCGCTTGCCGAACGCGTAATCCAGCTTCGCGGTCGATCCCGCCTCGCCGGGCGCCCCGCTGAGCTGTTCCATGGCAACGAAGCCCTTCTGCCAGCCGGACATGTTCGCCGGATCCTTCAGCAACGCGGCCACCTGTTCCCGCGGCAGCTTCACCTCGATCGATTCCGAATACTTCATCGTGTTTCCCGCACCCCTTAGTCCACCAAGACTGCCTCGACCTTATCGTGTGAACAAGTGCGGGCCGGAGGCGGAATCGGGCATGCTGCGCGCATGTCCCCGGAATCCTCCCGCTGGCCGCTGGCCGGCCTGATCGTCGGCGCGCTGTGCATCGGCCTGGCGCCGATCTTCGTTCGGCTCACCGAAGTCGGGCCGACATCGGCCGCGTTCTGGCGTCTGGCGCTGGCAAGCCCACTACTGTTGCTCGCCTGGTCGCAAAGCCCGGAACGCCTGCACTGGCGTCTGCTGTGGCCGGGGTTGCTGTTCGCCGGCGATCTGGCGGTGTGGCATCAATCCATCCACATCACCAGCGTGGCCAATGCGACGCTGCTGGCGAATCTGCAACCCGCCATCGTCGCGGCGATCTCGGTGCTGTTCCTCGGAGTGCGGCTGTCCCGCGGCTTCGTGCTGGGGCTGGCGCTGGCGATGTCCGGCGCGATCATCCTGATGGCGGACAGCCTCAGCGTGTCACTGGAGCACTTCGGTGGTGACCTGCTGGGCGTGCTGACCGCCTGTTTCTACGCCGGTTACATCCTCACGGTCGCCGCGGCACGGCGCAGTCACCATGTGGTCAGCGTGATGGCGGCGGCGACGCTGGTCGGAGCCGTGGTGTTGGCGCCGATCGCCCTGGCCAGCGGCGAGGCATTCTGGCCGACGTCCCGGTCCGACTGGCTCATGCTGGGCGGGCTGGCGCTGATCAGCCACATCGGCGGCCAGGGCCTGATCGCCTGGTCGCTACGCCATCTCAGCACGCAGTTCTCATCGGTGAGCCTGCTGATCCAGCCGGTCGCCGCCGCAGTGTTCGCCTGGCTGCTGCTCGCCGAACCGTTCGGGGCCTGGCAGGCACTGGGTGGCGCCATCGTGCTGGGCGGCATTCTGATCTGCCGGCAGAGCACACCGGCCGGGCAGGCATCCGCTAATCGATCCGCGTCAGCCTGAGCCGCACCTTGACGTCGACCTGCCGTCCGACAGTCTTGCCGCTGGCCCACTCGCCCTCGCCGACCTTGAAGTCGGTGCGCGTCAGCGTCACACCACCGTCCATCGTCGCCCGGTCACCATCGATGACCCAGGTGAACGGGAGCACGATGGACTGGCCGATGCCCTTGATGGTCAGGTCGCCCACCGCCTCGTAACGGTCTCCGCCCAGCGCACGGAATTCGGTGGTGACGAACTTCGCCTCGGGAAACCGCTTGAACCAGAACCAGTCCTTGCCGGCGACGGTGGAATCGCGATCGCTGCTGTTGGAATCGAACGACGTGACATCAACCGTCACGTCGAACAGCGCCTGATCCAGGGTTTCCGGATCGAAGCGCATCACCGCGTCGAAGGATCCGAATTCGCCGCCGAATCGGGCGCCGGACTGAGTGGCTTCGAACCCCAGCGTGCTGTGATCGTGGTCGATCTTCCAGTCACCGGCCCAGGCGGCTGGCGTCAGCAACACCATGACCAGACCGACCAGCCCCATGCGCCGCGTCATGCGCGATGCTCTCGTTCGATGCGGCCGAACGGCAGCATCCGCCGCAACACATCGTCCTTGAGCACGAAGTGATGCTTGAGCGCCGCCGCCACATGCAATCCCACGACCGCGATGATGGCCCAGGACAGCGCGCCATGTACCGACGCGGCCAGTTCCTTGATGTCGTCATCGGCCGGCGCGATTGCCGGCACCTCGAACCAGCCGAACACCGACAACGGGAAGTTGGCCGCGGAGTTGATGACCCAGCCAGACACCGGCATCGCGATCAGCAGCGCGTACAGGCCCCAGTGGGTCAGATGCGCCGCCCCGCGCTCCCAGGGCCTGAGCGTGTCCGGCAATGTCGGCGCCGGATTCAGCAGCCGCCAGAGCAGACGCAGGGCCATGGCGATCAGGACCAGCATGCCCAGCGACTTGTGCACCCAGAACACGTCCACCTTGAGCGAGCCAAAGGGCAGGCGCTCCGCCCACCAGCCGAGCCCGATCATCACGATTACGGCCAGCGCGACGGTCCAGTGCAGCCACTTGGCCACCCAGCCCCAACGCTCGGGCGTGTTTCGGATCGGCATGACGGAGCCTCCGGTCTCGACAAGCCGCTATTTCAGCGGCTTGTGCAGTTCCGTTGTAATGCTCAGCGTGATCTCGTCGCTGACCGCCGGCACGTACTTGTCGATGCCCCAGGTGCTGCGCTTGAGCGTGCCGCTGGCGTCGAAACCCATGACGTACACGTCAGCGAACGGATGCTTGCCCTGCTTGTTCAGCGTGGCATCCAGCGTCACCGGATGGGTCTGGCCGTGTAGCGTCAGATCGCCAATGATCTTGAACGTGTTGTCCCCGGTGCTGGTGATCGAGGTCGAAACGAAGCTGCCGGTCGGGTACTGCTTCGCATCGAAGAAATCCTCGCTCATCAGGTGCTTGAAGAACTCGCCGTGTCCGGGGTCGATGTCGACCACGCGGAAGTCCAGCTGAACCACGGAACGGGCAAGATCATCCTCCTCGATCGCGACGCCACCGGTGAAATCGGTGAGGATGGCGGAGGGATTGGAGAAGCCCAGATGGTTCCAGCCGAAGCTGACCACCGTATGGGACTGGTCAAAGCTATACTTGGTGGGCGCGGCGATTGCGGTGCCCAGAAAAAACAGGCCGGCCGCCGCCAGGGTCATGTTGCGGATCATGCGGTACTCCCGATTCAAAAGACCCACGCAAGGTAGCGAAGGCCACATCGGAAGAAAAGCGAAGCTATCAGCGATTTCACTTCAAATTTCCTGAACTGTCCCTTCCGCTCACGGACTCCCTTTTGATGCGAGACAAGCCAACACGTGTCGCCCCGGTACTGGACGACGATAGTCATTTCCAGCCGTTGCCGAGCCAACCCGGCGACCGTCTCCTGGAACCGGAGACGGCGGTCGACGCCTCCGACGCCCCCACCACCTCGGCATCGGACGTCGAGCGGCCACGCAGGGCAACGCCGCCAACCACCAGCGCTCGCCAACCCACACGGACACGCGCCATCTACAAGGTCAGACGCACACTGCCGGCACCGATCCGCTGGCTGGCCTGGACACTGCTGGCGATGGTGCTGATCAGCCTCGCGCTGGTCGCCCCCTGGGCCGTCATCAACCCTCCGACGTCATCGTTCATGGTGCAGGACGCCCTGCGCAACGACCGACCGGTCACGCAGACCTGGGTGGACTGGGAGGCGATCTCGGACACCGCCGCCGCCGCCGTCATCGCCGCGGAGGACCAGCGCTTCCACGAGCACTTCGGCTTCGATGTCGAATCGATGCGCAAGGCCTGGGAGGCCCACCAGCGTGGGGAGGCGCTGCGCGGCGCCAGCACGATCACCCAGCAGACGGTCAAGAACCTGCTGCTGACCCCGCATCGCAGCCTGGTCCGCAAGGGCGCCGAGGCCTGGCTGACCCTGGTCGCCGAACTCGTCTGGACCAAGCAGCGCACGCTGGAGCTCTACCTGAACCTGGCCCAGTTCGGCGACGGCATTTACGGCGTCGAGGCTGCGTCCCGGCACTACTTCGGAAAACCCGCCTCGCAGCTCTCCCGCAGCGATGCCGCCTGGCTGGCCGTGCTGCTTCCGGCCCCCGAGCGCTACCGGATCAATCCGCCCACCAACTACACCCGCGGACAGCACGACTGGATTCTGAGCCAGATGCCCCCCACCGTGGGGCGTTAACCTCCCTGACCTGACCCCAGATGGAGTTCGAGCCCCGCCGCGTCGACGGCGATCCCAAGGTGATCCGCAACCGCTGGCTGCGGCAGGCCTGGCTGCTGATTCGCCGCAAGTTCGCGATGATGCTGCTGGCCTGCGCGCTGTATGCCGGCGTGATCGAACTGATCGACCACCACGGCAACCCGACGCTGTCGGACCCCTGGGGACTGTTGACCTGGCTGGCGATGATCCTGGCGATCTGCGCGACGACGCCGTGGTTCATGGCGGCGATCATGGCCACCGCGTACGCGGCGGATCACGGCGGCAGTGCCTATGCCCTGTGGCGTGATCTGATCCTCGGCCCGTCCCGACGGCTGATCGCACCGCTCAGCGCGCGGTCCATGCTCGTCTACGGCGGCATCCTGTGCGGCGCTCAGGTCGCGTTGGTGACACTCGCCCAGTTCGTGTTCGTCCCCGTCGACGATGCGAAACCAATCCCTCCGCCCGGCGAACCCGATGGCGCCATCGCCTGGCTGCTGTTCGGTCTGGCCGAGCACGTCTGGTACGCGGTGCTGGCATCACCGCTAGCGATCGCGCTGGCGGAGCTGTTCACCATCCCCATCCTGATGCGCTCCGAATCCGACCGCGTGCATGCCACGCAGCTTTCGGCGCTGGGCGTGCAGCGCAATCTGGCGCCGATCCGGCGCTGCTACGTGGGTCTGCCGTTGATGCTGCTGGCGGCGCTGTTGCCCGGCCCCTTCACGATTCTGGGGTTCGGCTTCGCCTCGGTGGTGATCTATGTGGCGTATCGCGAAATCTTCGAAGCGCGCGCGGAGAATCTTCCGGAGCGAGCCAAGGTCACCACGCTTGCAACCGGCTCATCACCGGGCTGACCGGATCAGCCTGCCGCGACCACGTCCGGCGTCGCGGATTCATTCAGCACCAAACGCAGCCAGGCGCGTGCCTTGATCCAGTCGCGGCGAATGGTCCGCTCGGTCAGCCCCAGGATGCTCGCGGTCTCGGCGTTGGAAAACCCGGCGAAGAACCGGCATTCGACGACCCTCGCGAGACGTTCATCCAGTGCCTCGAGCTGCGACAGCGCCTGGTCCAGTTCGACCAGTTCCTGGTCCTCGTCGCTGCTGACATCGCCAATGGCGTCCAGCGACAAGGCCTGCGATCTGCCGCCGCGTTTCATCGCCGTGCGGGCACGGGCCTCGTCCACGAGCACCTGGCGCACGCAATTCGCTGCGGCCGCCATGAAGTCCTCGACCGTCCGCCACTGATGATCCGACGCCAGCCGCAGATAGGCGCTGTGCACCAGTTCGGTGGTCTGCGGATTGAGCACGCCGGGCCAGCGGCGCAATTCACGCCGCGCCGTATGCTTCAGACGGCTGTAGCAGAGGCTGACCAGTGTTTCCGTGCGAATTGGCTGGTCCACGACGTCCGGTTCATTCCATTGAAGATCCGCCGCACATCCTAGCGCGTCGACAGCATGCAACCGGAACTGGGTCTCAACCCGCCGTACGGGTCTGGGGCGGTCTGTGCGTCAGCGCACGGTCCAGATGAGCATGAACGTCGGATCCGCGAGCTCGGCTTCACCGCCGCTGCGATGCTCACGCAGATCAGCCACCAGCTCGAGGGATGGCTCGGTGTTTGGCGGCAGGTAGGGCGCGAGGTGCCGGGGCGTCCAGCGCAGCCGGCCGTTGGCATGTGATTCCGAGATCGGCGCGGCCGACCAAGCGTAGCTGCGATAGGCGCGGTCGATACCGATCTCGACGAACACGTCCTGCCACAAGGTGTCGGCGATGGCCTGGAACCCCGCGTGAACCGCCGCGTCATGTCCGTTTTCCAGCTCGAAGTTCGACGCCGTGGTCCATGCCCGGAACCGCGTCGACGCCAGCCGGGTTTCGGCGGCCAGATTGAGGATGCCGGCCTGGGTGCCGTTCAACTCCTGCCCGCGCAGCGTGGTCTGGCGGAAGATTTCCGAATTCAGCGTGACCAGAATCCGGCCAAGCTGGCGACCCAGGCCGACCCGCAGGCGGGCCTCGGACTGCCCGTCGAACCAGTGCTGCGAACCGGTGGGCGTGCGGTCCAGCACTTCGAACTCCACGCGAAAGGTTCCGCCGGAGCGATTCACGCCATGCCACCCCACCCAGCGGCGCTCGACGCTCATCCGGTGCGGCTTGGATCGGTTGCGCTCCTGCTTGGCCAACCCGGCCATCAACTGGCCGCCAGCCCAGGGGCGCTCCAGCCGCAGCGCCCGTCGCTTGCGATCACCGGCGAACCAGATGTCGGTGGGCAGCGCGTAGTCCTCGCCATCCTCCTGCCAGTCCAGCGATAGCCGCGTCTTGCCGATCCGCTGCTGAACCGATGTCTGCACGCTGGACCCGTCGCGTTCGTCGCCGTTGAAGGCCGCGCGCGGCGCCAGCGCGTGGTAGTCGAATCGCGTGATGACACTCAGATCGTCCTCACGCCAGGCGAAGTCACCGGCCAGCGTCACATCGGAGTCGGAACCGGCGCCGGGCTCCAGCCAGACCCGGTCGGGCTCGCGTGCCTGGGATTGCAGACCGGCCTCCCAGCCGTCGGCCTTCAGCCGCAGGGCTGAGCCGTTGAGCTGCTGAATCCATTGCACGCCGATAGGCTGTTCGCCGGCGGCCCACCCCGGTCCGAACACCAGAGCCAGCGCGATACCGATCGTCCACCTTGTGCGACGTGCCGCCACCGGTCGGTGCAACACTACGCAATCCCGCCCCGCGGAAGCGAAGCCGTTGAAGACCCTGCCGGGTCAGGTTTTCGAGGGGGTTCGACCTGTGGCCGCCAACCATTGTTCAGCGGCTGTCGAACGACGCTTAGAGTAAAGGATGACGGGTCAACATTTCGAGAAGTTCATCGCATCCAGGCGATGCATCCCGCCCCGCCCGTCCTGCCGAAACGACCTTTGATCGCTTGCAGGCATCTGCGACGGGCAACGGCGCCGAAAGGACAAACCGCCGATTCAAAAAACCGGCGGTGGTCGCCACCACCGCCGGAATCAGGGGAACGAGGATCACCAAGGCAATCCCCGCACGTCCCGACGCGTGTCAGAGACCGGAGGACCTCTGGGAACCACACGCGTCAATGCATTAAAACGAAAGATGGCCGAAAATCCGGACATCGCCATCGACTTATGTCATTTTTGGGCAACAATGCCCATCGACGTCCCGTCAGCGCGGACCGTTCGCCAGAAAAAACGCCCCGCCGACATCACCGGCTGGCCCGCTGACATGTCCGGGACAGCCGTCAAAAGCGCCTAACCCGTGTTGCGCATCCCGGCCGCAATGCCGTTGATTGATCGCAGCAGCGCTTCTTTCCAAACCGCTTCGCCGGGGCGTTCACGACAGCGCTCGATCAACAGGGTCTGGATGGCGTTGAGCGGATCCAGATACGGCCGCCGACGTTCCAGCGACCGCGCCAGGGCCGGGTCCTCACCCAGCAGATGATCCTGCCCGGTGATGCGCAGAATCTCCCGCCTGGCGCGCTCGTACTCCTCGCAGATCACGCCGAAGATCGAATCCGCGCGTTCGCGGTCCGGCGCCAGATCGGCATAGCGGCGTGCAATGTCCATGTCCGCCTTGGTCAGAGACATCTGCGTGTTGTTGAGGAAATTCGCGAAATACGGCCAGCGCCTGGCCATTTCCTGCAACTGCTCGGTGGCATCTGGCACCTCTCGCTGGAAGGTCTCCAGCGCCGTGCCAACACCCAGCCAGGCCGGTAGCGTGTGCCGCGACTGAGCCCAGGCAAACACCCAGGGAATGGCGCGAATCGAGTACTTGCCCCGCTCCGCCTTCTTGCGGTGACTGGGCCGTGACCCGATGTTCAGCGAGCCAATGTCGGCGACAGGCGTGGCATCGTAGAAATAGTCGAAAAAGCCCTCGGTGTGTTCGGTGATCTCGCGGTACCAGGCCTCGCCGTCACCGGCGAGCTTGGCCATGGTCTCCAGGTAGGCCTGCGGCGCGTCGTCCTCATTGAGCGCATGCTTGATCAACGCCGAGACACCAACGGTGAGCTCGTAGACCGCCGTTTCCAGGTTGTTGTAGCGGTAGAAGATCATCTCGCCCTGTTCGGTGAACTTGATGCGTCCGTTCACCGTGCCGGGCGGCTGCGCCAGAATCGACGCGTGGGTGGGACCGCCGCCGCGCCCCACGGTGCCACCGCGACCATGGAACAGCAGACAGCCCACCCCCTGCTCGCGACACAGCTGCGTCACTTCGCGCTGGGCGTTGTAGAGATTCCAGCTCGACGCCAGGATGCCGCCGTCCTTGCAGGAATCGGAGTAACCCAGCATCACTTCCTGATCACCGCCGGAGGCATCGAGCATCTCCCGGTACACCGGATCGGCCAGCAACACCTGCATCACCGGGCGGATATGCGCCAGGTCCTCGATGGTCTCGAACAGCGGGGAGATGCGCATGCGGCACACAGCGCCCTCCTTGCGGTAGCCCGTCAGTCCGTAGACCGAGCCCAGCGCCAGCACCTCCATGACATCGCTGGCCGTATGCGCCATGGAAATCACGTAGGCACCAAAGGTCTCCTCGCCGAAGACGTTCTGCGCCTCCGCCATCATCTGCACCGGAGAGAGCACGTGGCGCACCGAGTCGCTGAAGAACTCCATGGGCGGTGGGGACGGCGGATTGCGGATCACCGATGCCAGCAGTTCCATCCGCGCATCCTCGTCCAGCGCCGCGTAGTCATCGCAGCGACCGGTCTCGCGCAGCAGATCGGCGATCGCCTCTTCATGCCGCGGCGATTCCTGACGAACGTCCAGCCGCGCCAGGGAAAAGCCGAACACCTCGGCGGCGAAGATCAGGTCCTTGAGCCGGCGGTCGGCGATGTTGGCGTCACCATGGCTGCAAAGCGAGGCGTGGATCAGCTTGAGATCGGCCACGAAATCCGCCGCCACCGCATAGCCACCGGAGGCGCGACGCGAGCGCTGGGCACGATTCTCCAGTTCGACCTGGATCTGCCCGACCATGGCCTCCAGCCGCTCACGCATCAGATACAGCTTGCGGCGATAGGGCTCCTGCGCAAAGCGTTCCGGCAAGGCGCCGGTGCGATTCAGATACTCGGCCTCGTCCTCGGCCAGCGATTCCTCGAACGCCGGCGTGGGCATGCACCAGCGGCGTGAGTGGGACAGCTCGTCAGCCAGCAAATCCGTCTCGCGCAGGTAGTAGGACAGCACCTCGCGGATCTGCATGCGCAGCGCGTACCAGGACGTGTTGACGGTCACGAACGGGTTACCGTCGCGATCGCCGCCCACCCAGGAGCCAAAGCGCAGGAACGGCGGAAAGCGAATGGTCTGGTCGTAGGACCGGCCCAGCGCGCGCTCCAGGTTCCGGCTCAGCACCGGCACGGCCTTGATGATCGACTGGTGGAAGTAGTGCAGCGTGTTGCGGATCTCGTCCTCGGCCGTGGGCCGCTGGCCACGCAGTTCCTCGGTCTTCCACAAGGTCTGGATCTCGCGCCCGATGGCCTCGATCACCTCGGGCTTCTCACCCTCCTCCAGCTGTTCGTTGAGCACGAAGATCCGGCGCAGCGCCTCCATCACGGTCCGGCTCTTCGCCTCCGTGGGATGCGCGGTAAACACCGGGTTGTAGCGCATTCTCCCCAGCATGCTGGACACGGCGACGGCATCCAGCCCGGATTCCACGGCGGTCGCCAGCGACTCGTCGAACGACCCGACCCACAGCCGCCCACCCTGGGCCACCTGACGCCGGCGCCCCCGGTGCTGATAGAGCTCATCGGCAATGTTGACGAGCTGGAAGTAGATCGTGAACGCGCGAACCACCTGCATCAGGGTTTCCGCATCCAGCGAGCGGATCAGCGAGTCCAGCGGCGCGGCGTGATCCACCTCGCCGTTGCGCAGCGCGATAAACCCGGTGCGCAATTCCTCGACCACCTCGAACACACCCGGGCGGGCATGTTCGGCGATCACCTGGCCCAGCAGCTTGCCCAGCAGCTTGACGCGGGCGCGGAGCGCGAAGTCCTCGGGATCCAGTGACAGGTCGTTCATGAACGCAGACTCTCCAGTGCGGCGCCGGGGTCTTCCTCCCCGGCCTCGGGCGCGGCCGAACCCGAGCGGCCGGCGGCGGTGGGCTGTTCGTTGGCAATCGCGACGGCGCGGCGCGCCAGCGTCTCGATCATGTCCCAGTCCTTGCGCGCCACGGCATCCTTGGGCGTGATCCAGGTGCCGCCGACGCAGGCCACGTTGGGCATCGACAGATAGCGAAGCAGATCATCCTCGCGGATGCCGCCGGTGGGGCAAAAGGTGACATCCGGCAGCGGGCCGGCGATCGCGCGGAGGAAATCGGCGCCACCGGCGAAGGACGCGGGAAACAGCTTCAGGCAGCGAAATCCGGCGTCGAACGCGGTCATGATTTCGGTCGGGGTCATCGCCCCCGGCAGCAGCGGGATGGAATGCTCCAGGTCGAGCAGTGCCGGCGTCAGCCCGGGCGACACGGCGAACGTGGCGCCGACATCCCAGGCCCTCCGGATGTCGTCGACCGTGCGCACCGTGCCGACACCCACCTGCGCATCCGGAACCTCGCGGGCAATCTTTCTGACCGCCTCCAGCGCCACGTCGGTGCGCAAGGTGATCTCCAGATTCGGCAGCCCGCCGCGGACCAGCGCACGGGCCAGAGGCACGGCGTCATCCAGCGAATCGATCACCAGCACCGGGATCACCGGCGAGCTGTAAAGCAGTTCCTTCAATGTCATCGCGCGTCCCTCGCTCAGAACAGGCTGGCGGCACCAGCCTCGGCGCCATTGTTTGCCGCACGCAGCGCGGCAAACAGCTCGCGACCATAACCGATGGCCCCGGTCTGCACCGGCGCCACCTCCCGCATGTCCCAGACCGCCGACGAGACCTTCGCTTCCAGCACGCCGGTCTCGGCATCGACGCGAATCATGTCGCCATCGCGAACCTTGCCCAGCGGCCCGCCGTCCGCCACCTCGGGGGTGACATGGATCGCCGCCGGCACCTTGCCGGATGCCCCGGACATGCGTCCGTCGGTCACCAGCGCCACGGCGTGGCCGCGGTCCTGCAGCACGCCCAGCTGCGGCGTGAGCTTGTGCAACTCCGGCATGCCGTTGGCCTTGGGACCCTGCCCGCGCACGACGGCGACCAGGTCATGGTTCATGCGCCCGGCCTGGAAGGCGTCGATCAGCGACTGCTGGTCGTCGAACACCATCGCCGGCGCCTCGACCACGCGGTGCTCCGGCTTGACCGCGGACACCTTGATGACCGCGCGGCCCAGATTGCCGTCGAGCACGCGCAAGCCGCCGGATGCCGCGAACGGGTTGTCCAGCGGCCGCAGCACGGCTTCGTCACCGCTGCGCTGTGGCGCCTCGACCCATTCCACCCGGCCGTCGGAACTCAGATGCGGCTCGCAGGTGTAATCGGCCAGCGATTGTCCGTAGATCGAACCCGCCGCACCGTTGAGCAATCCGCCACGCAGCAGCTCACGCGTCAGAAAGCCCATGCCACCGGCGGCATGGAAATGATTCACGTCGGCGCTGCCATTCGGGTAAATCCGGGCCAACAGCGGTGTCACTGCCGACAGGTCGGTGAAGTCGTCCCAGGTCACGACAATGCCGGCCGCGCGCGCCATCGCCACCAGGTGCAGCGTGTGATTCGTCGAGCCACCGGTGGCGAGCAACCCCACGATCGCATTGACGAACGAACGGGCATCCAGGAGCTCGCCGATGCCCGGGGCACCATCGCGGGCCAACCGGCCGCACTGACGGGCGGACTCCGCGGTCAGCGCATCACGCAGCGGCGTATTCGGGTTCACGAAGGCCGCGCCGGGCAGGTGCAGGCCCATCACCTCCATCAGCATCTGGTTGGAATTCGCGGTGCCGTAGAAGGTGCAGGTCCCGGGGCCGTGGTAAGCCCTCGATTCGGCATCCAGCAGTTCCGCGCGGCCGATCTTGCCCTCCGCGAACTGCTGGCGGATGCGGGATTTCTCGTCGTTCGCCAGACCGGAGGTCATCGGGCCGGCGGGGACGAAGACCGTCGGCAAATGCCCGTAGCTGAGCGCACCGATCACCAGCCCCGGCACGATCTTGTCGCAGACGCCCAGCGCCAGCGTGCCGTCGAACATGTCATGCGACAGCGCGATGGCCGTCGCCATGGCAATCACGTCACGCGAGAGCAGGCTCAGCTCCATGCCCGGCTGACCCTGGGTCACGCCATCGCACATCGCCGGCACGCCGCCGGCGAACTGCGCGGTGGCCGTGACCTCGCGCGCGGCAGCCTTGATCAGCGCGGGGAACCGTTCCAGCGGCTGATGCGCGGACAGCATGTCGTTGTAGGCGGAGACGATGGCCAGATTCGGCCATTTCATGTCGGCCAGCGGCGGCTGATCGATACCGGCCGCGGCCATGCCATGGGCCAGATTGGTACAGGACAGCCGACCGCGAGTCCGGCCGCCTGCGCGGGCGGCGGCCAACTGCTCCAGATAGCCCCCGCGCAAGTCGCGACTGCGTTCCTCGACGCGCGCCGTCACCTCCGCCACGGTCGGGTGTAGCGGTTCAACCATGCGTTGCTCCTTGCTCCACCGGTGATCGATGCCGATCGATTCCGGCGCGATGGCATCGTCCCGGAATCGGGTCCCAAACCACACCACACTCACAGGGGGTTGTCACGTGAGCATCCCCCCGCTGTGTTTCAATCGGGTGAGACGCCCGGCGCCAACGCGCCCTTGGCGTGGATCATGCAAACAGTGCGCCGACGGCCTGCATCACGCATCGGCGGCGAGACAGGAGGCGCTATGACGCGCGGCGACACATTCGACATGGTGATCTTTGGCGGCGTGGGTGATCTCGCGACGCGCAAGCTGATTCCCGCGCTCTACTACCTCAACCGCGACGGACAGATTGTCGCCGGCAGCCGCATCATCGGCACCGGCCGCTCGGACATGGAACAAAGCGCCTTTCGTCAGCACGCCGAGGAGGCCTGCCGACGTCACGTGCGCGATTCCGACCTCGACGACGACGCACTGCGAGCGTTTCTGGAGCGGCTGTTCTACCAGCGCGTCGACGCCAGCTCGAGCGAGGATTTCTCCGAGCTGGCGGAGACGCTCAATCGAGGCGACCCGGACCGCTGCCGCGTTTACTTCCTGGCCACATCGCCAAAGCTGTTCGCCGGCATCTGCGAAAAACTGGGCGAGGCCGGACTCAACACCGCGCATTCGCGCGTCGTGCTGGAAAAACCGCTGGGCACGAACCTGCAATCCGCCACCGAGATCAATACGCGGGTGGGCGCGGTGTTCCGCGAGGACCAGATCTTTCGCATCGACCACTACCTGGGCAAGGAAACCGTCCAGAACCTGATGGCGCTGCGCTTCGGCAACGCGCTGTTCGAGCCGCTCTGGCGCCGCACCAACATCAACGACGTGCAGATCACGCTGGCCGAGCAGGTCGGCCTGGAAGGCCGGGCCGGCTACTACGAGCACACCGGCGCGATGCGCGACATGATCCAGAATCATCTGTTGCAGCTGCTCTGCATCGTCGCGATGGAGCCACCCACCGCCACCGAGCCGAACGCGGTGCGCGATGAAAAGCTGAAGGTCCTGCGCGCACTCAAGCCACTCAAGGGCTACGAGGCGATCAAGGAAACCGTGCGCGGCCAGTACCGGGCCGGCGTCATCAACGGACAGTCGGTGCCGGGCTATCTTGAGGAAGACGGCGTGGCGCCTCACAGCACCACCGAGACCTTCGCGGTCATCAAGGCGCATATCGACACCTGGCGCTGGGCGGACGTGCCGTTCTTCCTGCGCACGGGCAAGCGCCTGGCGGAACGCCGCGCGGAAATCGTCATCAACTTCCACCCGGTGCCGCTGAACATCTTCGGCGAGGACCTGGGCGATCTGCCGGCCAATCGGCTGGTGATCCGCCTGCAGCCGGACGAAGGCGTCAGCCTCAGCGTGCTGGCCAAGCGGCCCGGCCCGGCGATGCGGCTCAAACCGGTGAGTCTGCGGCTGGATTTCGCCCGCACGTTCAAGGTTCGGCCGCTGGATGCCTACGAGCGTTTGCTGACGGAAGTGATTCGCGGCAACCTCACGCTGTTCATGCGCAATGATGAACTGGAAGCTGCCTGGCGCTGGGTCGATCCGATCCTGGCCGCCTGGCACGAGGATGGTGAGCACCCGCGCGGTTACCACGCGGGGAGCTGGGGCCCGTCGTCAGCCGTTTCGCTGCTGGCCCGGGATGGATACGCGTGGCATGAGGAGGTCGAGGATGGCCCATGACTGGATTGCGTTCGACGACAGGGATGCTCTGGCGCAATCGCTGGCCGACACCGTCGCCGACATACTCCGGAACGCCATCGAAACCCGACAACGTGCCTCGCTGGTCGTCTCAGGCGGCCGCACCCCGGTCCGCCTGTTCGGCAAGCTTGCGGCACAGCCGCTGGACTGGTCGCGCGTGCACGTGCTGCCGGCCGACGAACGCTGGGTCGATGAATCCGAACCCGCCAGCAATGTCGGGCTGATTCGCCGCGAACTCGCCCGCGACGAGGCCGCCAACGCCCATGTGATCTCGCTCAAGACGGGGCATTCGTTGCCCGAGTCCGGCCAGATGGTCAGCGAGGCCCGCGTCGCCGAGGTCGGTTTTCCGCTGGATGTGGTCGTGCTCGGGATGGGCACGGATGGTCACACTGCCTCGCTGTTCCCGGACGCCCCGGAACTGCATGGCGTGCTGGACAGCGAACACGCCTGCGAGGTCGTGCGGCCGCCCAGCCAGCCCACGGCCCGCATGACGCTGACTCCGGTTGCGCTCAACAACGCCCGGCACCAGTTCCTGCACATCGAGGGCGAGGACAAGCGCGAGACCTTCGAGCAGGCGGCCGCAGGCCGTGATATCCAGGAGATGCCGGTACGCTCCGTGATCTACGAGCGGGGCCCCAGGTTGCAGGTCTACTGGGCGCCCTGAGACCCGCGCCTCAGTCCGTCTGCTGCAGTCGCCACAGCGAGGCGTAACGTCCGCCACGCGCCAGCAGATCCGCGTGCGCGCCGGATTCCACCACGCGACCAGCATCCAGCACCAGGATCCGGTCGGCGTCGGCAACGGTGGACAGCCGGTGCGCTATCACCAGTGTCGTGCGGTCCGCGGCCACCTCCCTCAGCGCCTGCACCACGGAACGCTCCGATTCGGAGTCCAGCGAACTCGTGGCCTCGTCGAATACCAGAATGCCCGGCCGCTTGAGCACGGCGCGCGCGATGGCGACCCGTT
>CALBOV010000308.1 GCA_937896565.1 uncultured Salinisphaerales bacterium | reverse complement strand
TGCCGGATCGCCGGCGTCGAAGCTGCCGTCTGCGCGGAGCGTCAGCGGGGTCCGGTTGCCGGCGAGGTCCACGCTGTGGAGTCCGTCGGTGTCCGCTTCCAGTGTCAGGGTGTAGTAGTGCGGCGCGAAGTAGTGGCCGGCCAGCGTGGCGGCGCGTTCGGGGTCATCGACGGCCTCGGCGGGTTCGGGCGCGCCGGGCGGTTGACCGAGGTGAATGTCCAGCACCTTTCGCAGGCGGTCGACCCGGTCGTAGGGAAAGTTGCCCGCGATGGTGACGCCGAGATCGGCCTCCGGAACGTAGCAGAACACCGCGCGAAAGCCGGAGGACGATCCGGTGTGCATGATTACCTCGCGGCCATCGAGGGACGTGTGCCGCAAGCCGAAGCCGTAGGAGACCGGCGTGCCGTCATCCAGTGTGCCGTTGGTGGTCATGCGCCGGATCAGCGCCGCATCACCGACGACGGGATCGCTGAAGTTGGCCATCCATTTCGCCATGTCGTCCATGGTCGTGATCAGGCTGCTGGCGCCCACGTTCTCGTAGCTGATCGGGTCGCGAATCCAGGTGCCTTCGGTCTCTCCCGTGGCGTAGGACTCGGCCCGGCCCGGGACAATCTCGGTGTAATCGTCGTCGAAGAAGCTGTGGGTCATGCCCAGCGGCTGGAAGATGTGCTCATCGCTGTACGCGCGCAGCGTCTGCCCGGTGACGGCCTCGACGATCTCCGCCAGCAGCAAGTAACCGCCGTTGCTGTACCACCACTGGCTGCCGGGCGGGAAGTTCAGGCTGCGCTGGCGGGCGTACATGTTGAGTACCGGCTGCTGGCGCAGCAGATCGTCCAGGTCCCGGCCACCCGTCAGGTACAGCGCGAAGTGGCTGCGCAGGCCACTGGTGTGCAGCAGCAGGTGACGCGGCGTGATGGGCGCGCCGAAATCGGGCAGCCAGGGCAGGTATTCGCGGATATCCGCATCCAGATCGACCTTGCCGTCGCGTTCCAGCAGCAGGATCGCGAACCCGGTGAACTGCTTGGACAGGCTGGCGACGCGGATGGGTGTTCGCGCCGTCATCGGGATGCCGGATTCCAGATTGGCCAGACCGTAACCCCTTGCGAGCAATGGTTTGCCGGCGCGCGTGATGGCGACGGCGATCCCGGGTTGATCGTCGCCGGTCATGGCCTGAAACAGCGCGTCGACTTCCTTGGCGTGGGTGTCGTCCGCCTCGGTGACGGGCTCCGCCGGCTTCGCGCAGGCGTGCATCGCGCCGACGGCGACAAGCAGCGGGACGACGCGCAGGAGGCGCGGAAAGCGGCTGGGCATGGATGGTCCGGTCAGGAGGATGCTCATCACGCTAGGGGATCGTCCCGCGCGCCGCATCCGAAAAAACACGGAGCACGATACTGGCCTGATATCGGTACTTCCCCGGAAGCGGGTCGGGAGGGTGGGTGGCTAACGTCATCCGACTTGCATCAGGGGAAAGGGAATGTTCAGAACAGGGATTCGCCCGCGGCAACTGCGACGGGGTATCGTGGTCGCGACCGCGCTGATCATCGCGCCGCCGGGGGTGGCCGGGGATGGACATGATCTCGAGCAGATCAACCGCATCATCGATATGGGCTTCAACCATAGCGAGGTTGCGACCACCGCGGCCCATTTGACCGACCGAATCGGTCCGCGATTGACCAACTCGCCCGGTGCCCGCGAGGCGGAAGCCTGGACGCAGGCGCGCTTTCGCGACTGGGGACTGCGGGATGTTCGCGCTGAGGGCGTGGAGTTCGGGCGGGGCTGGAGCATCGAATCCTTCGATGTGCGGCTGGTGGCGCCGCGGTCACGTGACTACGACGCCATCCCGGTGGCCTGGACGCCATCCACGCCGGGTACCGTCGAAGCTCCCGTCGTGCTGGCCGTGCTGCGGGACGACGACGACTTCGACGACTGGCGCGGGCGGCTGGCCGGCAAGATCGTGCTGGTCTCGCAGCCCGAGACGCCGGATGAGCCGCGCTACCCCAAGTTCCAGCGCAAGGATCGCGATGAACTGCGCGAGCTGGATCGCTATCGGCAGCCCAGGCGGGATCATGATGCGCATGTGCATCGGGAACTGCGCCGGCGCGGTTTCGCCAAGCGCCGCGATGCGTTTCTGGCTGCCGAGGGCGCCCTGGCCTGGGTCCGCACCGGCTACGCCGAGGGCAACCTGATCTGGGGCGGCGGCTACCAGCATCGCGTGGGGGAAACACCGACCCTGCCGGGGTTCGAGATGGCTCGGGACCACTACCGGCAAATCGCCAGGCTGGCGCTGGGCGACACGCCGCCGGTGCTCGCCCTGACCAGCGTGGTGCGCTTTCACGACGATGACACGCGGGCCTACAACATCCTCGCGGATCTGCCGGGGCGGGGCCGCCGCGCGGGTTACGTGATGGCCGGTGCGCATCTGGACAGCTGGGCGTCATCGGACGGCGCCCAGGACAACGCGGCCGGGGTGGCCATCGTCATGGAGGCGGCGCGCATTCTGGCGCGGCTGGATGCCCGGCCCAAGCGCAGGATCCGCTTCGCGCTGTGGGGCGCCGAGGAACAGGGCATGTTCGGGTCGCTGGCCTACCTGGAGCGGTATGTCGCGCGCCGAGGGCCGTTGCCGGATGCGACCTACGCCGATCTGCCGCCGTTTCGTGTCTGGGATCAGCGCTGGCCGATCACGCCTCTGGAGGGTCACGGTGAGCTGTCGGGGTACTTCAACCTGGACAACGGTTCGGGACGGATACGGGGCATCTACACCGCCGGCAATGTGGCCGTGGTGCCCTTGCTGAAGCACTGGCTGCGACCGTTCGAGTCGATGGAGGCGGACCATGTAGTCGCGGCGCCGACGCGCGGCACGGATCACGTACCAATGCGCCAGGTCGGCATCCCGGCCTTCCAGTTCATCCAGGATTCGCTGGACTGGGTCGCGCATACGAACCTGGACAACTACGACCACCTGCGTATCGACGATATGCGTCAGGCCGCCGTTGTTCTGGCCGCGTTGCTTTGGCAGGCGGCCAATCACGACACGCCGCTGCCGCGGATGCCATTACCCAGTGAACCGGTGCATTACGACCCCTTCGCCTACCCGGAGCCGGACCACTGATCCGGGGACGTCAGAACCGGACGAGATAGGCCAGTCGGACCCGGTCGATCCAGCGGCTGTCGGCGTCCGAGGCCGCCCGCAGGTGGTACCAGTACAGGCTGAGCAGCGAGTGCTCCACGGGCACCACATCCACCGTGACTGAATGGAGCCGGTAGTCCGTCGACAGCGGCGTGTTGTCGTGTGAGAACGCGGCCAGCACGGCGTCGGTGTCCGCGGAACTGGCCGCATAGCTGAGACGCCAGTCGCCACGCCGGCTCGTGCGGCCGGCCTGCAGGCCCAGGAGCCAGGCGGCGTCGTCATCCGGTGCACCGGTGTTGCGGACGGCTTCGGCGGTCAGCGTCAGCGGCCATCGGGCGTTGGCGCCCACCCAGCGAAGACGGGCGATGAGGTCGATCAGGTCGAAGTCGGAGCGGTAGAGGCCGCTGGCGTCGACACGGTTGCCGCGAATGTCGCCGCCGTCCGCCGCGGCGAGACTGTCGATGCTGTAGTCGTAGTAGCCAAGGTCGGTCGAGACGGACCAGCCTGCGGAGTCGCCCAGCGTGACGCCCGCCTGCACACCCGCCATGGTGGCGTCGTCGCCCGCGGCCTGTTCGTCGATCACGAAGTACAGGGAGCGCAGATGCCAGGCGTCGGTTTCGTAGGCGGCGCTCGCGCCCTGGGGATTCACGTCGCCGTCCCAGACCAGATCGGTCCGGGTGAACGGTTGCGGAAATTTCCCGCCCTGCAAGGTCCAGCCGCCACGTGTCCAGCGCAGATAGGCCTGGTCCAGGCTGACGGTGAAATCGTCGGCGAAGCCGGAGAGCTGAACGTCGCTGCTGTTGGGGTCGTCCGGGTTGCCGGTGACCATACGCGCGCCAGCCTCCAGGCTGTCAGCGATGGCCGCGTTCGCGCCGACGCGCAGGCGGAACTGGCCGCTGTGGCGGCTGTCAGCCGACGGGTTCGAGTAGTCACCCTGCGCGCGCAGTCGCGCATCGCCGAAGACCGTGAAGGCATTCCATCTGGACTCCAGCGCCTCCACACGGGATTCCAGGGAATCCGGCGTGGTCGTCTGGGCGTGGGATGCCCCGAGCGGGAGGACGGACAGGCAGAGAAGGGGAAGGACAGCACGCTGCATGGGAACTCCGGACTGCGGGTTGGGACGGCGATGGCGCCGCCCGGCCCATGGTCCGGAGTCGGGATGCAGCCGGCATCAGGGCGAGCACCTATCCGTGTGCCACCCGTTAGCGGCTCCGCAGGTGATCGAGGATGCGGGCGTTGAGCCAGTCGGGTTGTTCCAGGGGAATCCAGTGCCCGCCGGGAACGCGTTCGAAGGTCCAGTCGCCATCCACCCAGCGCCCGGAGTCCCGCATTTGCGACTCGACCAGAAACCGGTCGCCTTCGCTCCAGATACCCAATGTGTTCGCGCGCACGGCGGGTTGGCGTTGCAGCAGCACCGTCGGCAGGCTGGCCCGGTAGATGCGCAGTGCCGCGGTCAGCCGTCCGGGTTTGGCCAGGCGGGTCATCACCTCGTCCATTTCCGGATGCGAACGGAACACACGGCGCAGGCTGAAACGGCCGTCACCGCGCAACAACGTCTCCGACAGGCCCGCCATCAGGAAGAAGATGATGTACCAGCCGGCGAGCTTCTGATCCGCCCCCGCTCTCGCATAGGCCATGGGGTGTCCGACGGAGAGGGCTACCAGATGGTGGATGCGGTCCGGGTCATGTCCGGCGAGCAGCCAGGCCAGCACCGCGCCCCAGTCGTGGCCGATGACGGCCGCCCGGGCGATGTGCAGATGGTCGAGCAGGGCGCGGTGATCCTCGGTGATGGTCCGCGCGTTGTAGTCGGCCAGCTTCGCCGCGACCTGGGATTCGCCGCATCCGACCGTGTCCGGCGCGAGGCAACGGTAACCGGCCGCGTGCAGGGCCGTGATCTGGGCGTCCCACATGCGGGCGGTGTCGGGGAAGCCGTGCAGCAGCAGCACGACGGGGCGGTCGCTGTCGTCGGGCGCGGAGTCCAGATAGGACAGCGACAGTCCGCGGTGCGTGAATGTTCGGCGTTCGACCGATTCCGTGGTCATGGTGTCCTCCCTGTCCGGCGCGATGGGCGCGGCCATCGTACCGGAGCCGGCGCGGGTGGACGTGGGAGGCTTATTCCGTGCGCATCGGGACCGGCGCGACCGCGACATCGAGCTGGTCCATGAGCCCGAGCAGCAGGGCATCGTCGCCTTGCCGGGCCGAGAGCAGCGAGCCGATCGGCAGGCCGTTTGATGACCGCGACAGCGGCAGCGACACCGATGGCGCGCCGGCGAGATTGTGGATCGGGGTATACGCCATGCGCGAGAACACCCGGTCCAGCAACGCGTCGAACGGCTGCATCGGGTCCATGAGGCCGATCGGCCATGGCGGTTCCGGCAGCACCGGCGTGAGCAGCACGTCCACACCGTCGAACAGAGCGTCGTACTGACGCCTGGCCTGGTCGATGATCGCCATGACCGGCGGATGGTCGGGGTGGCGCCGGCTCCAGTCCGCCAGTCCCAGCGTCCAGGTTTCCAGCGCGTCCGAGTCGTCCGTGCCCAGACGGTCACGGGCGAAGGCCGCTGCGTCCGCGCCGACGGCGGACCAGATCGTGAGCTCATCCCGCATCAGCGCCTCGCCATCCAGTGGCCAGTGGCTGAATGGCAGGATGTGATGGCCGAGGGCCTCAAGATCAGCGGCCGTCTGTTCGATCGCGCCGCGCACGTCGGGATGAGGTTGCCGCCCGCTCAGGGTTGGGAGGATCAGTCCGATTCGCAGCGGCCGCGGCGCCCAGGCGGGCAGCGGTTGGTCGCCAACCAGTTGCAGGGCCGAGCGCAGGTCGCGAGCCGATCGTGCGATCAGTGCATCGGAGACGATCAGGTCCTCGATGGCGTTGGGTGCCCGCGCCCGGACGTGCTGACCGCGACTGGGCTTGAACCCGATGACGCCGCAGTGAGCCGCGGGCATGCGGATGGAACCGGCTCCATCGGCCGCATGTGCCAGTGGCACCATGCCGCAGGCCACGGCGGCTGCCGCGCCGCCGCTGGAACCGGCGGTAGAGCGGTCCGGCGCCCAGGGATTGCGGGCGGCTCCGAAGTGCCGTGATTCCGTGCAGGGCAGCAGCGAGAATTCCGGGACATTGGTCTTGCCCAGCGGAATCAAGCCGGCGGCACCCAGTCGCTGGACGTAGGGATAGGCGTGCGTGGCGGGTGGTTGCGTGCCGAATGCGCGACAGCCGTAGGTGGTTGGCCATCCCGGGTAATCCAGACTTTCCTTGAGCAGACAGGGAACACCGGAAAACGGGCTGGGCGGATCATCCAGGGAGACCGACTTCGCGGCTTCGCGCGCCTGCTCGAATGCGGTGAACACAACGGCGTTCAACGCCGGGTTCAACGCTTCGATGCGCAGGATGGCGGATTCGACCAGCTCCGCGGGCGTGACGGCTCGCGTGGTCAGCGCCTGGTGCTGCGCCGTCGCGTCCAGGGCACCCAGCTCGAACGCCCGCGCCGTGGTCAGGTTCATTGCCGCGGTCGTCCGCCGGAGGCCACCGCGCGGGTTTGTTCCATCACGCGGAGCAGGTTCTCGCCGGTCAGTTTGGCGACGTCCTCGTCGCTCCAGCCCCGACGCATCAGTGCCGCCAGCAGCGCCGGGTAGGCATCCACGCCCGCCAGGTCGATCGGCAGGTCGCCGACGCCATCGAAATCGGAACCGAGGCCCACGTGATCAATGCCGGCGACGTCGCGGACATGCTCGATATGGGCGATGACGTCCAGCAGCGTGACCTCCGGTTTCGGGTGAGTGGCATCCCAGGCCGCCAGGGCCTCGCGAGCGCGCTCCGGCTGGCCAATGTACAGCCCGGAGAAAGGTGGTGACGACAGACGCGCCTGCTCGGCGGCGCGCGCGGCCACCCACTCGTTGTAGGCCGCGGAGACATAGCCGGGGTAGAACACCACCATCACCACGCCGCCGTTGGCCGGCAGCCGGCGCAGGATGTAATCCGGGACGTTGCGCGAGTGGTCGACGACGCCGCGCGCCCCGGAGTGCGAAAAGATGACCGGTGCGGCGGTGGTATCCAGCGCCTGCTCCATCACCTGCGGGGAGACGTGGGAGAGGTCCACCATCATGCCGATCCGGTTCATCTCGCGGATCACCTCGTGGCCGAACGGTGTCAGGCCACCATGCCGCGGATCGTCCGTGGCCGAGTCGGCCCAGTCGATGGTCCGGGCATGGGTCAGCGTCATGTAGCGCACGCCGAGCGCGTGAAACTGGCGCAGCACCGCCAGCGATCCGCCGATCTGATGGCCGCCTTCCACCCCCAGCAGCGCCGCGATGCGGCCGTCGGCATGGATGCGGCGTACATCGGTGGCGGAATACGCCATCTCCATCGCATCTGCGTTGCGTGCGGTCATCACCCGGACCAGGTCGATCTGCTCCAGCGTGTGGCTGATCGCCTCCGACGGCGCCAGGGTGTTGGAGACGAACACCGACCAGAACTGTGCGCCAACGCCGCCGCGCCGCATCCTGTCGAGGTCGGTGTGCATCGGGTGCGGGGTGGCCGGCCCGAGATCGGTGATATCGATGCCGCGTGCGGTGTCGCCGTAATGGTGATCCAGCGCCCAGGGCAGATCGTTGTGCCCGTCGATGAGAGGTGTGGCATCCAGCACCCGCTGGACACGCGTGTCGATGTTATCGGCAGCAAAAGAAACGGCCGCGAACAACGCGGCCGCAATTGCCAGGGCGTGGGATGACGTCATGTCTTCTTGTTATCGGGGAGTTCCAGGGGGGGGCGTGCGAAATCTTGGCGCGGGCCGCGGGCGTGTCGTGGTCAGCCCAGCAGCCGTACCAGCTGGGTTCGGCCACGCAGGTCCAGCTTGCGGTAGATCGCGTTGAGCTGGCACTCGATCGTCCTTCGCGAGCGGTGAATGCGATCGGCGATTTCATGGTTGCGCAGGCCTTCGGCGACCAGCAGGGCGACCCGTCGCTCGCTGGGCGTGAGCTGCTCCAGCACCCTTTCACGCTCGAGCTCGGCACGGGCGAGCGCGGTGTGGTCGCGTGAACTGGGGACAAAGCCGACCAGCAGATGCGGCTCGTCATCCGTGTCGTTCAGTTCCACCGTCAGCGCGAGTTCGGACAGATAGGGATGCTGCAGACGCAGTCCGCGCGGGGGTGCTTCCTGCCGATCGCGAGCCTCCCGGCGAAGGCGGGTGGTGAGCAGTTCAGTGGCGTGGGGAACGAGTCTGTCGACGGACCAGCGCTGGATGGTGGAGTAGGGGGCGTCGCGCAGGCCGTCATCCCATTGTGCGTGCAGCCGGCGGGCCTCCGAGGAGGCGAAGCGGATGTCGCCACCGGTGGTCACGCACATGACCGCGGGCAGAAGACGCGTGGCCATCGGCTCGACGACCGCGCAGAGGTCGACCTGAACCGGAGGCTGCGACGGACGGGGCATTAGTTCACGAGTGGGCCGTGGTTGATGCGGGGAATCGTATGGTCGGTACATCGCTGGTCCTCACGAGCCTTCTGGGTAGATTTCGTGGGCACCATTTAGGACGCCTAAGCGAGCACTGACAATGCAGCAATTCTCCCCGATGTATTAGAAAAAATAATATTTAGGGGTTTTCCACCGCGGTGGTGGTGGCGGGTGGTATGCGAGCGCAAGTGTTCAATTGCCGTTGAACAAGCCGATGAATGGTGCTGCCAACCGCTTGTATGGCGCGCGTGGAAGGCTTATGTTGCAGAGCAGCATCCTTACTAATAGGTAAGTTCGATGAATGTTGATTCTCTGTCCTTGATGGCATGGCTGGTCGTCGCTTCGGTCGCGGTGTTCGCCGTGCTGGGCACCCTGATCCCGATGGTGCTGGACTGGGGCGTGGAGCGGCGCCTCCGGACGGTAACCGTTGATACATCTTCCGCTGCGCTGGCCGCGGTGATTGACGCGGAACTGCGCGCGACGCCCGAGGGCCGCTGAAGGCCGGCGGCGCTCGGCGGATGGTCCGCCGGAACGCGCTTTAGTCGGTGACCGCGTAGAGGTCGGTGTAGACGTCGACGGGCGTGCTTTCCAGGGCTTGTTGATCGCCGCTGAGTGCCTGAATCCGCGCCTGCCGGTCGCCCGGCAGGATGCGCGCGAGATTGCGCTGGAACTTCGCTTCCAGCAGCGGGATGCCTTCGTCGCGTCGCCGCTTGTGGCCGATCGGATACTCGACCGCCACTTCGTCGAGACGGCTGCCGTCGCTGAACTCGACGGTCAGCGCGTTGGCGATGCTGCGCTTGTCCGGGTCGAGATAGTCGCGGGTCAACGCCGGGTCTTCCACGCAGCGCATCTTGTTGCGTAGCGCGTCGATGCGCGGGTCGGCGGCGACATCGTCCTCGTAGTCCGCCGAGGTCAGGCGGCCGAAGAGCAGCGCGATCGCCACCATGTACTGCACGCAGTGGTCGCGGTCGGCCGGATTGTTCAGCGGACCCTGCTTGTCGATGATGCGGATGCAGGATTCGTGGGTGCGGATCGTGATGCCGGCGATGTCATCGGTGCCGCGGCCGGCCGCCTTGAGCTGTTCATGCAGCGTGATGGCGGCCTCGGCGGCGGTCTGGCCGTGAAACTCCGCCGGGTAGCTGATCTTGAACAGGATGTTCTCCATCACGTAGTCGCCGTAGGGTCGCTGGAACCGGAACGGCTGGCCCTGGAACGAGACGTCGTAGAAGCCCCAGGTCTTCGCCGTTAGCGCGGTGGGGTAGCCCATCTCGCCGGTTTTGGCGATTAGCGCCAGCCGCACGCCGCGGCTGGTGGCATCACCGGCCGCCCAGCTCTTGCGGCTGCCGGTGTTGGGAGAATGCCGGTAGGTGCGCAGGCTTTGCCCGTCGACCCAGGCGTGGGACACGGCGGCGAGCTGCTGCTCGCGGCTGAGCCCCAGCATGTGGGCGACCACCGCCGTGGTGGCGACCTTGACCAGCACGACGTGATCCAGCCCGACGCGGTTGAAGCTGTTCTCCAGCGCGATGCAGCCCTGGATTTCATGCGCGCGGATCATCGCGGTGAGTACATCGCGCATGGTCAGCGGTTCGCGCCCCTCGGCGACGGCCGTCCGGCTGAGCCAGTCGGCCACGGCGAGAATGCCGCCGAGATTGTCCGAGGGATGGCCCCATTCCGCGGCCAGCCAGGTGTCGTTGAAGTCCAGCCAGCGGACCATCGCGCCGATGTCGAAGGCGGCCTTGACCGGATCGAGCTGGTACGCGGTGCCGGGCACCTTCGCCCCATCCGGCAGTGACGCCCCGGGCACGAGCGGCCCGAGCAGCTTGCGGCAGGCCGGATACCCCAGCGCCTCCAGGCCGCAGCCCAGCGTATCGATCAGGCAGTGCCGGGCGGTGGTGTAGGCGAGGTCGGAGAAATCAGCCGGGGCGTTGACGTAGTCGACGATATCGACCAGTTCCTGGTCCCAGTCGGGGCGCGTGGCGGGGTCCGGATTTGCGGTGCTCATGGTTGTGCGACCGTGAATCCGGAACGCGGGTTCCATGAGCGCCCGGCGGAGATCGCCAGGCGTGAATCGGTCGGAGTTCCCCTAGAACGCGTCACCGGGGATGTGCACCGCGCCGCTCATCAGCACACGGGCGCTGCGGCTCATGATCGCCTTGGTGACCTGCCATTCGCCGTTGACCAGCGTGGCTTCCGCGCCGACACGCAGCGTGCCGGACGGGTGTCCGAAGCGCACGGCCGTGCGGTCGCCGCCGCCGGCCGCGAGGTTCACCAGCGTGCCGGGGATGGCCGCCGCCGTGCCGATCGCCACCGCCGCGGTGCCCATCATGGCGTGATGCAGTTTGCCCATGGACAGGGCGCGAACCAGCAGGTCGATCTCGTCGGCCGGGACGGGCTTGCCGCTGGAGGCGACGTAGTCGCTGGGCGGGGCGACGAACGCGACCTTGGGCGTGTGCTGGCGGCCGGCGGCCTCGGCGATGTCCTGGATCAGGCCCATCTTCACCGCGCCATGGGCGCGGATGGTCTCGAACATCTCCAGCGCCTGCTTGTTCTCGTTGATGTCACCCTGCAACTCGGTGCCGCGGTAGTCGATGGCATCGGCGTTGATGAAGATCGTCGGAATCCCGGAGTTGATCATCGTTGCCTGGAGCGTGCCGACGCCGGGCACCTCCAGATCATCGACCAGATGGCCGGTGGGGAAGATCGAGCCTTCGCCATCGGCCGGGTCCATGAACTCGATCTCGACCTCGGCGGCGGGGAAGGTCACGCCGTCCAGCTCGAAATCACCGGTTTCCTGCACGTGACCGCCGGTG
>CALBOV010000307.1 GCA_937896565.1 uncultured Salinisphaerales bacterium | reverse complement strand
TGGCCGGGCGTGATGACCAAGCTGATGGCCTGCCCGCCGACCTGCGGCGCCGCAGCGGCGATCATCTGCTCGCGGGACTACGCCAAGCGCCACGGACTGGACGATGGCGTGCGCATCCGCGCCCAGGCGATGACCACCGACACCGCGGTCACCTTCGACGCCGCCGACATGCGCGAGCTGGTCGGCTTCAGCATGGCGAAGACCGCCGCCGACACCGTCTACGAGGCCGCCGGCATCGGTCCGGACGATGTCGACGTGGTCGAGCTGCACGACTGCTTCGCCCATAACGAGCTGATCAGCTATGAGGCGCTGGGACTTTGCGGGCGTGGCCAGGCCGAACAGTTCGTCGTCGACGGCGACAACACCTACGGCGGCAAGGTCGTCACCAACCCCTCCGGCGGCCTGCTGTCCAAGGGACATCCGCTGGGCGCGACTGGCCTCGCGCAGTGCACCGAACTGGTCAAGCAGCTGCGCGGTCAGGCCGAAGCCCGACAGGTCGACGGCGCCAGACTCGCGCTGCAACACAACCTGGGTCTGGGCGGCGCCTGCGTCGTGACACTCTACGAGCGGACCTAGGCGCGTCGACGATCCGGACGGGCAGCCGCCAACGATGCCCTCCGGATCGCGTTCATTCCAGGCCTCAGGCCATCCGGCTGATGGTCTTGCGGAAACGGGCCAGGGAGAACACGAACAGCAACCCGCCGATCACGGTGATCGCCAGCATCTGCGGCCAGACCGCCTCCACGCCCGCCGCACGATAAAGCACCGCCTGTGACGCGGAGACAAAGTGTGATGTCGGCGCTGCCGACATCACCATTTGCACGAACTGCGGCATGCTCTCGAATGGCGTCGAGCCACCGGACAGCATCTGTAGCGGGATGATGGTCAGCACCATCAGCAACGCGAACTGCGGCATGCCGCGGGACACGGTTGCCATGAAGATCCCCATGGACGTGGTCGCGAACAGATGCAGCAAGGCGATGAGCAGGAACAATGCGATCGACCCCTCGATCGGCACCTGCAGGGCGGCGCGAACGACCAGCGTCAGTGACAGGAATGCGGCCAGCAGCACCACGCCCGCCGTCGCCCAGACCTTCGCCACCATGATCTGCAACGGCGTCACCGGCATGACCAGCAGATGCTCGATGGTCCCGTGCTCCCGCTCTCGGATCAGGGCCGCGCCGGCCAGGATGATCGACAGCAGCGTGACGTTGTCGATGATCTGCATCAGCGCGCCAAACCAGGCTTCCGTGAGATTCGGATTGAAGCGGGCTCGCAACACCAGCTCCACCGGTGCCGTCGACACCCCGTCGCGGTAGCGGCTGACAAACCCCGTCACCTCGTCGTTGACGATGCGCGACACGTAGCCACTGCCGGTGAAGGCCTGCGACATGCGCGTGGCGTCGACATTGAGCTGGACCGCCGGCGCGCGACCGGCCAGTACGTCGCGCTGAAATCCCGCCGGTATCGTCAGCGCGAAGGTGAACAGGCCCGCATCCATGCCCGAATCAACATCGTTCACCGTAATCATCGACGGCGGCAGGAAATGGGGCGGATAAAACGCCTGGGCAATGCGCTGGGACAGCGGTGAGCGGTCCTCGTCCACGATCGCGATCGGCGCCAGATTGAGAGACTCCGGCATCGCCGTCGCCGAGGTGTAAACCGACAGGGAGAACGTGTAGATGATCAGGATCAGCATCACCGGATCACGCCGCAGACTCCACAGTTCCTTGACGCCAAGCCGGTAGACGTTGGACAGGTAACCGCGCATCAGCGGGCCTGCTTGCGCAGCAACAGCGTCGCGGCGACCAGGATCACCGGCACCGAGGCCATGATCGGATAAACCGCGAAGCCCAGATCGGCGAAACCCAGCGCCTTGCTGAACACGCCTCGGCTGACCATGACCATGTAGGTCGCCGGATAGAACTCGCCGATATGCCGCCCCACACCCTCCAGTGACGAAACCGGCGTGATGATCCCGGAAAACTGCACGACGGGGATCATGGAACCGATCATCGTGGCGAAGATCGCCGCGAGCTGGCTGTTGGTGAACGTGGACGCGAACAGTCCGAAGCCGGTCGCGAAGGCGATGTAGGCGAGTGAACAAATCGCCAGCAGGAGAAAACTGCCCTTCAGGGGGACACCGAAGATCGTCACCGCCGCCAGCGTCAGCAGCAGGAAGTTCAGCATGCCGAGCACGATGTACGGAACCTGCTTGCCCAGCAGAAACTCCAGGCGGCTCACCGGCGTGACGTACAGATTGATGATGGACCCGAGCTCCTTCTCGCGGACGACGGACAACGCCGTCAGCATCGCCGGAATCATCATCAGCAGCATCGGGATAACCGCGGGCACCATCGCCTGGAGACTTTCCACGTCGGGGTTGTAGCGGTAGCGGATCTCCACCTCGACACTCGGGGTCGGCGTAACGCCCAGTTGGGCGCGAACCATCTGCGCCAACCAGGTCTGATGCATGCCCTGCACGTAGCCGCTGGCCGTCTCCGCGCGCGCGGGCATCGATCCGTCCACCCAGGCCGCGATCTGAACCTGGTCGCCACGTCGGAGGTCACGCCCGAAGTTCGGGGGGATCTCGATCGCCAGCGACAGCTCGCCGTTGCGCATGCGCCGGTCCATGTCGGCGTGGTCCCGGATCGGATCGCGCTCGATGAAGTAACGCGACCCCGCGAGGTTGAGCACGTAGTCCCGGCTGGTGCCGGAACGGTCGTGGTCCAGCACCGCGAAGGTCAGGTTGTCGACATCCATGCTGATGCCGTAACCCATGATGAACATCAGGATCAGGCTGCCCACCAGCGCCAGCGTCGCGCGGACCGGATCGCGCTGGAGCTCCAGCGCCTCACGGCTCGAGTAGCTGAGCACGCGCATCAGACTGAAGCCGCGACGTCGGCCGCCGCCCTCGTCCGGTGCCGAGGTCTCCGCCGCCAGAACCGGTGCGGCGGCATCGGGTGCGTGACGCTCGCCCACCGCCTCCTCCAGGTAGCTGATGAAGGCGGCCTCCAGCGACGCCGAACCACGCTGGCGCACCAGCTCTGCCGGCTCGTCGGTGACGAGGACCTTGCCCGCATGCATGAGCGAGATGCGGTCGCAACGCGTCGCCTCGTTCATGAAATGCGTGGAGATGAAGATGGTGACCTTGTCCTTGCGGGCCAGATCGATCATCAGACGCCAGAACGCATCGCGCGCGATCGGATCGACCCCGGATGTCGGCTCGTCGAGAATCAGCAGCTCCGGCTTGTGCACCATGGCCACCGCTAGGGACAGGCGCTGGCGGATGCCCAGCGGCAGCGCATCCGGAAGCTTGTCCAGCACCGATGCCAGATCGAAGCGCTCGACCATCTCGTCGACACGCGCCGGAATCTGCTCCGCGGGCACGTGATAAAGCCGGGCGTGCAGCACCAGGTTCTGCCGCACGGTCAGCTCCGAATAAAGCGAGAACGCCTGCGACATGTAGCCGACGCGCCGGCGCGTTCCGATGTCGCTGGAATCAACCGCCTGGCCGAACAGCCAGGCCTCGCCCTCACTGGCGTCGAGCAGGCCGGTCAGCATTTTCATCGTCGTCGACTTGCCACAACCGTTGGAGCCGAGAAACCCGAAGATCTCGCCTCGGCGAATCCGGAAACTGGCGTGGTCGACCGCGGTGAAGTTGCCGAAACGCATGGTCAGGTCGCGGGCCTCGATGGCAACGATCTCGTCGTCACCCACCTCCAGCGGCGGCACGATCACCTCGCGATGCCCCTGGCGCACGGTCTCCGGCAACAGCGCGATGAAGGCCGCTTCCAGGGTGTTCGTTCCGGTCTGCGCATGCAGTTCGGCCGGTGTGCCCGTTGCCAGCACCCGCCCCGCATTCATCGCAACCAGCCAGTCGAAGCGCTCCGCCTCCTCCATGTAGGCGGTGGCGACCACGACGGACATCCCGGGCCGCGCCTGACGAATCCGCGTGATCAGGTCCCAGAACTGGTTGCGCGACAGCGGGTCCACCCCGGTCGTCGGCTCATCGAGAATCAGCAGGTCGGGATCGTGGATCAGCGCGCAGCACAATCCGAGTTTCTGCTTCATGCCGCCGGACAGCTTGCCGGCGGGGCGGTCCAGAAACGACTGCAACCCGGTCGCGGTGCACAACTCGTCGATGCGGCGACGGCGTTCGGCCGGACCGTGCCCGAACAGCCGCCCGAAGAACTGGAGGTTCTCCTCCACGGACAGCGAGGGATACAGATTCTTGCCCAGCCCCTGAGGCATGTAGGCGATGTGCGGGCAGACCCGGTCGCGGTGGCGCGTATCGCCGATGTCGCCGTCCAGCACCGTCACCGTTCCGGTCTGCACCGCGCGCGCGCCGGCAATCAGCGATAGCAGGCTGGACTTGCCGACGCCGTCCGGCCCGATCAGACCGACCATGCAGCCAGGCGGTATGTCCAGATCAATGCCATCGAGCGCGACCGTCTTGCGGTAGCGCAAACCGACACCGCGCAACCGGGCGACCGACGTCGTGACGGTATCGCTCATTCAGGCTGACGCAGCGTCAGCTCCGGCGGCCAGTCGACGCCGTCATCGAGCTTGAGCCAGGCCACACCGGGCAGGCCGGTCTTCACCATCTCCATGTGTCGCAGCAGCAGCTCGCGGTCGATGGTCGCCTTGACGCGAAACATGAGCTTTTGCCGTTCGCTCTGGGTTTCGACCGTCTTCGGTGTGAATTGCGCCGTGCTGGCGACGAAGGTGACCTTCGCCGGAATCGGGTACCGCGGCGCGGCATCCAGCACGATGCGAACCTCCTGCCCCAGCGCAACACGCCCCACGATGGTTTCCGGCAGGAAGAAGGTCATGTAAACGTCGCTCAGGTCCACCAGGTTGAGCACCTTGCCCCCCGCTCCCACAACCTCGCCGGGCTGGGCGATCTGGTACTGAACGCGTCCGTCGCGCGGCGACTTGAGCTGGCTGTCGAGCAGATCCGCCTCGATCCGCGCGACCGTGGCGCGCGCGGCGCTGGCCGCCGACCGGGCACCGACCACCTCGGACTCCGCCGCCTTGATCGCGGCCTCGCCCGCGGTCACCTGGGCCCGGGCGGCTCGCAGGGTCGCCTCGGCGCGACGCACGGTGGCACGGTCGTCATCCAGTTGCTGCTCGGAGGTGGCGCCGTCGGAAACCAGCGATTCGGTCCGCCTCAGCCGGCGCCGGGCGGCGTCCAGTTCGGCCTCGCGCTGGACCACGACCGCCTCGTAGGCCGCCAGCTCGCTCCGGCGGACCGCGACCAGTGCCTCGGCGCTGCGCACCGCGTTCTCCGCCTGCTCGAAACGCGCCCTCGCCTCATCCTTCTGCGCCTCCAGCGTGTCGATCTGCATCTGCGCGAGCACCTGTCCGGCCTTCACGAATTCGCCATCCGAGACATAGACGTCGACGATGCGCCCGCCAAGCTTAGCCGCGACATCGATCTCGGTCGCCTCGATGCGGCCGTTGCCGCTGACGAACCCGTCGCCGTACCCCGCCGCCTGGGTGTTCTTCCATGCGAAGTACCCCACCGCGCCGACGGCCAGCATCAGCACGACGATGATGAGCTTGTTCTTCCGGAGAAAATTCATGGTCGTCTGCCGCCTATTGAATCGGGGTTGCGTCCAGGCCCTGCGCACCACCACCCAGCGCAGCATAAAGCTGCACCCGGCTGGACAGCAGCGCACGACGCGTCTCCACCAGTTGCTGATCGGATGACAGCAAGGCCAGTTCCGCGTCCAGCACTTCGAGATACGGCGTGGCGCCGGCCTCGTAGCGCAGCTTGGCCAGTCGCGCGCGTTCGGCCTGGGCCTCGCGGGTCTGCATGCGGATGTCGACCAGATCACTCAGCCAGTGCCGGGCGACCAGCGCGTCCGCCACCTCGCGAAACGCGGTTTGCACGGTTTTCTCGTAGCTGGCGACCGCGATGTTCTTGCGCACCTCCGCCAGATCCAGATTGGCCTGGCGCCGGCCGGCGTCGAAGATCGGCAGCGAAATGCTGGGCGAGAACCCCCAGGACTCGCTCCCGCCCTCGAACAGACCTTCCAGCTCGGCGCTGGCCGTGCCGTAGGACCCGGTCAGCGTCACGCGTGGGAAGAAGGCCGCGCGCGCCGCACCGATGTTCGCATTCGCGGCGCGCAGCCTGTGCTCCGCGGCCACGATGTCCGGACGCTGCAGCAACACCTCGGAGGGCAAGCCCACACGCAGTTCCTCCATGACGCTGCGATCGTCCAGCCGGGTGTCGCGCGGCAGCGTCTCGACCGGCGCACCGGCCAGCAGATTCAGCGCATTGAGTTGCGCCGCGCGCGAGCGCGCGAGCTGGGCTTCCAGCGCGCGGGCCTGCGCCAGCAGGCTCTCGACCTGCGCGACTTCCAGACGGGACACCGCCCCGACCTCGTAGCGCCGCCGGAAGATCCGCAGGGACTCGCCGTAGTTCTCCACCGAGTGGCTAGCCAGCGCCAGTCGCTCGTCGAGCTCGCGCAAAACCAGGTAAGCATCGGCCACCTGCGCGATCAGGCTGATCGTGGCCGCCTGCCTGGCGGAATCGGTGGCGAGAAAATCCTGCAACGCGGATTCGCGCAAACTGCGCAGGCGGCCCCAGAAGTCCAGCTCCCAGGCCGGAACGTTAAGCCCGACCTCGAACTGGCTGCTGACAACCGACCGGCCGGTCGGGCTCAGATCGCCCGGCGTCCGGCCACGGGTCTCGGCAGCGGCCGCCCCCAGCGTGGGAAACCGGTCGGCCCGGGTGATGCCGTAGGCCGCCTGGGCCTCTTCAACGCGGAGGATCGCGACGCGAAGATCGCGGTTGTTCTCCAACGCCTGCGCGATTACGTCCCGCAGTTGCGGGTCGGTGAAATAGGCACGCCAGCCCGTGTCGACCAGCGTCGCGCTGGTGCCTTCCGGGCCCGCCGGCACGGCGTAGCCGGACACGGGATTGGTGGGCCGCTCGTAGTCCGGCGCGAGTGTGGTGCAAGCGGTTAGCGCGGCGCTCCCGGCCGCCAACAGCCAGGACAGCCTCGGCCGGTATGGACAAGACACGAACGTTCTCCCGATCCGGGACGTACCCCATGTCCTTCAGCATAGGCCGGGGTCTCCAGCGCGTTCAACGCATGGGTTCAATTGACCTGCCGGATCGGGATCGACCGGCCCCGACCTGAAGCGTCGGGACCGGTGCCTCGGGACTCAGTTCCCCGTGACCGTCAGCTCGGTTCGCCGGTTCAGATCCCGGCCTTCCTCGGTGCCGTTGTCGGCGACCGGCTGGCTTTCGCCATAGCCGGTGGCGGTCATCCTATCCGGCGACACTCCACGGTCGACCAGATAACGCAGCACCGCCTGGGCACGTGCCTCGGACAGGGTCTGGTTATAGGACTCCGCACCCTTGGAGTCGGTATGCCCGGCCAGTTCCACGGTGACATCGGGATAGGCATTCAGCTCGGCGGCGACCGCATCGAGAATGGTTCTGGCGTTGGGGGTCAGCACCGACTTATCGAACTCGAAGTTCACGCCGCGCAACACGATCACGTCACCGGGACCGCAACCGTTGAGCGACAGGCGCTCACCCGGTTTCGGTGTATGGCATTCGTTGACTTCGTCGTTGTCGGTCGCCGCCTCGCAGCCGGTGTCCTCCGGATAGTCGATCAGGCCGTCGGCGTCGTTGTCGATGCCGTCATCGCACTGCGGCGGTCCGGATTCGTCATTGTCATCCGGAGACTCGCAACCCTTGTCACCCGGATAGTCCTGCACGCCGTCACCATCGTTGTCGATGCCATCGGAACAGATCGCGACCGGCTCGATGACCTGCAGCGGTTCGGGTTCCGGCTCCGGCGGCAGCGGCCGCAGGCCGATCGGCAGTTGCAGACCCACACGGTAGATGCTGTCCGCCATGCCGGACTTGTCGTACTCGATGGAGCCGTCGTTCTCCTGGCCGTTGTTGTGGCGGAACCGGGCGTCGGCGCGGATGCCGAAGTCGTAGCGGCCGATGCTGAGCGGGAGCACGTAACCCAGGCCCGCCTCGATGTGCATGCCCTCGTACTCCGACCCGGTCATCCCCTGTTCGTCGGTGCTCATTTCGCCGATGCCGAAGGACACGAAGGCATTGGGCAGCAACCCGGCAAGGTAGGCCACGCCCCGCAGCGTCAGACCCGCCATGTCGGTGGTCTCGCCGTTGTCCCGGTCCAGCTCACTGAACGTGCCGTCCAGTTCCAAGGCAAAGATCTCGGAGAAACGGTAGCCAACACCGATGTCGTAGCCGACGCCGTCGTCCAGCAAGCGCTGACCATCCGGTTGGGTATACGACAGCATAGGCACGACGTAGAACCCGTCCTTGAACGGAGAGGGCTGGTTGTCGCTCTGCCCCAGACCTGTCGAACTGAAGACCGCCAGCAGAATGCCCGCGCTCCAACGCATCGTTTTACTTGTTGTCATCGTCCCCTCCACTGGGCTCGATTGTCTGTTCCGGTGACACGCCATCGCCGTCGTCGCGACCCAGTCAGCCACCTCGCATGGCACGTTCACGCTCGACCTCCTGATTCACGAAAGCGACCCATCGGGTGGCCTGGTCTCGATAGTCCGAATACGCCGCGGCTTCCTTGAAGGCCTGGCGGGCCGGACCGTAGCGCTTGAGGTTGTAGTGGGCCGTGCCGATCTGCATGTAGGCGCTGCCCGGACGTTCCAGCCCGCCGATCGAAAGCGCCTGTTCGAAGGCATCGACGGCGGCAGCCCAGTCGTACAACGCGATCTGCGCCTGCCCGAGATAGACATACTGGCGGGCATCGCCGGACAGTTCGGCGGCGCGCTCCAGCACCGGAATCTGCTGCTCGTATTCCTTGGCCAGCGCCATCGCCTGAGCCAGCAATTGCAGGTTCTCGGCGTTCGCCTCCACCATGCCGGAGCGCATCGCGTCCCGGATGACATCAATCGCCGGGTACGGCGCGTCCTCGGCCATGTACAGCCGCGCCATGTTGAGGACATCGGACTCCGACTCGAGCATCCCGGCGCGGTAGGCGGCGTGCATCACCGCGAGCTGCGCCTCCTGCAACTGCATCAGTCCGAGCATGCCGGCGAGCTGCTTGTAGTAGTTCGGGCTGGGCCAGCCGGCGATCAGCTCGCCGAGCACCCGCGAGGCCTTGGCGTAGTCACCCTGCTCGTAGTAGATCGCCCGGAGCAACGCCAGCCACTGTTCGCGGGGCGCCTGCTCGCGGCGCTTGGCCTCCTGCAACGCCGCGATCGCGGCGGGCGCGGCGGCGTCGTAGTCACCAAGCTGGTAATAAGCCTGAGCCTGGAGCATGTGCGCTTCGGGCCGGACCGACTCCACCTGCTGCATCCACTGATCCAGCACCCGCACCGACAGCGCATAGTCCTCGCGGACGAAGTAGAGCTGGGCCAGACGGAACAGCGAGTTGTTGCGAAGCTGCTCGGGCACGCCCTCGCCCAGACGCAAGATGCTCTTGTAGTCCTCGATGGTCCGGTCGATCTGCTCCTGCTCGTAGTGCACGGCGGCGTAGAAGTTGTAGACCTGCGCCTGCTCGTAATTGTTGAGCCCGTCCGCCTTCGCCAGCAGTTCGTCGAGAATCGATGCCGCCTTCGCGAGGTCCTTGGCGTCCAGCGCCTCCTGGGCGGCGGTGATCTTTTCGTACACCGCCGGAGACAGCTTCTCGGTCTTCCTGGTCGTACGCGGCTTGCGCTGGTCGTCGTCCTTCTGCGCAAGCCCCGGCGTCGGCATGAGAACCAGCGCCAGCGTGATGATCAGGAGTTGCGGCCAGTGCTTCATGGCTAGTCATCCAGCTTGAAGGTAATGAGATGCTCGACGCCGCGGACGACCTGTGGCTTGCCGTTGATGACGCGGGGCTTGTACTTGAAGCGCTCCACCGCCTTCTTGGCCGCCGAGTCGAAGACGCCCGACGGCTCGGCGTCGATCACCTCCGGGTCGATCACGCTGCCGGTCTCGGTCACGGTGAAGGTCAGCAGCACCCAGCCCTCGATCCCGCGCGTCTGCGCGCGTCTCGGGTACACCGGCGCCACCTTCACGATCGGCAGGTACTCGCCGTCCGAGGCCGACAGCCCGGCGCTGGTGTCCACCGCCAGGTCGCTGTCCACCGACATCGCCCCGATGTTCACGGTGTTGCCCTGCGGCTTCACCGTCTGCGTCTGCACCTGCGGCGTCTTCGGCGCGATCTGCGGCTTGTCCGGCTTCTCCGGCTTGGGCTGCTCGGTGCGCAGCTGCGGCGGGTTGGGGACGCGGACAAAGTCGACGATGCGCCCGGCCGGCGCTTCGGTCAGCGCGTTCTTGCCCGCCGCCACCAGCACGGACATCAGCCAGTACAGCAGAAAGGTCATCAGCAACCCGATGGCCACGCCGATCAGCAGACGCACGAGCCCGTGCGTCCAGTGCGCCCGCAGCACGTCGTCGATGGCGCTGGCGGGCAGTGCTTCGCTGGTTGTGGTGCTCATCCGCCCTGCCCCCTAGTTGGATGCGATGGAGACGTTGTAGACGCCGGCCTTGCGCGCCGCGTCCATCACGGTGATCAGCCGCTCGTTGGCCGAGTCGTCCTCGGCCTGGATCACCACCGCACCTTTCGGGTTCTCGGCATGCAGGCGCTTGATGTTGGCGGTCAGCGCGCCCGCATCCACCGGACGCCGGTTGATGAAGAGCTGGCCGTCAGCGGCAATGCTGACGAGGATGTTCTTGACCTCGTCCTTCTTCGGCGGCTGATTGCTCTGCGGCGGTCGGTTGACGTCAAAGCCGGCCTCCTTGACGAAGCTGGCGGTGACGATGAAGAAGATGAGCATGATGAAGACGACGTCGAGCATCGGCGTCAGGTCGATCTCGGAGTCGACGGCGTCGTCATCGCCCTCGCTGAGAAAATCCCTCATGCCGGGACCTCCTCGTCGTGCTCGGTCACCAGGTGGTCGGCCAGGTGTTCCATCCGCCGCTTGGCCTGCCATTCCAGCCAGTAGATGGCGAAGACACCGGACAAGGCCCCGACCATGCCGGCCATGGTCGGCACGGTGGCCTTGGCCACGCCGTCGGCCATCAGCCGCGGGTTGCCCATGCCGGCCGCGGCCATGACGTCAAACACGGCGATCATGCCGGTGACGGTGCCGAGCAGCCCCAGCAAGGGGCAGATGGCGACCACGGTCTTGACGGTGTTGATGTAGGCCCGGGTCTGCTGGCGCATGGCGTTGAGCAGGGCCAGGCGGATCTTGTGCGCCTGCCAGCTGTGGTGGTCGGATCGGGCCTCCCACAGCGCCCGCACCCGTTTGGCCTTGCCGGGATAACGCACGTAGAAGAACAGCGCCCGCTCGACGATGCAGCCCCACATGATGAAGATCGCCGCGGCGATCAGCAGCAGCACGTCGCCGCCCAGGATCAGGAAGTTGGTGACCTGGAAGACGACGTCGGAGACGAAAAAGGTCAAGCCTTCCATGCTAGGCGGCCTTGTCCTGCACGGCCCGGGCTTCCATGCGCTCGGCGATCAGCCCGGCGGTCTGG
>CALBOV010000306.1 GCA_937896565.1 uncultured Salinisphaerales bacterium | reverse complement strand
TGAACCACAGCTTCAACGAGTCCGCCTCGCAGGACACGACGACGCTGGTGCCGCTAATGTTCCTGGCCGTCGTGGTGTTGCTCCTGCTGTTCATGCGCAGCGTGACAACGACGGTGGTCACGGTGGTGGTGATCATCGTGTCCATTGTCGCGACGCTGGGCGTAACCGGCTGGCTGGGCTATCAGGTCAACCAGATCAACGTGTCGGCGCCGATCATCATCCTGACACTGGCGGTGTCCGACTGCGTGCACGTGCTGGTGAGCTACCTGAAGGACCTGCGGCGCGGGCTGGGCAAGTTCGAAGCGATGGAACACGCGCTGACAATCAACCTGAAGCCGGTATTCCTGACCTCCATCACCACCGCGATCGGCTTCTTCAGCCTGAACTTTTCCGACTCGCCGCCGTTCCGCGAGCTGGGCACCTCGGTGGGTTTCGGCGTGCTGGGGGCGATGCTGTGGTCGCTGGTGCTGCTGCCAGGGCTGGCGCTGTTGCTGCCGATCCGCGTGAAGCCGTCGGATGACGACCCGGACAGCAGCGGCGTGATGCTGAAGCTGGCCAACGTCATCATCGCCCACAACCGCGTGATCTTCTGGGGCGTGCTGGGCCTGGCCGCGGTACTGGTCGCGTTCATCCCGCGCAACGAGTTCAACGACGACACCGTGGAGTACTTCGACGAATCGCTGCCGATCCGTCAGGCCTTCGATTTCGTCCAGAACAACCTCACCGGTGTCGACAGCATTGCCTATTCGCTGCCGGCCGGCGAGGAAAACGGCGTTGTCGATCCCGACTATCTCAAGCAGGTCGATGCCTTCGCGCAGTGGTACCGCGACCAGCCGGAGGTGACGCATGTGTCCACGTTCACCGATGTGGTCAAGCGGCTCAACCGCAACATGCACGGCGACGATGCGAGCTACTACCGCCTGCCCGATGATCGCGAGCTGATCGCCCAGTACATCCTGCTCTACGAGTTGTCGCTGCCGATGGGGCTGGACCTGAACAACCAGCTCACCTTCGACAAGTCGGCAACCAAGTTCTCGGTGAACCTGAGCAACCTGAACTCCAAGCAGATCATCGCCGTCGAGGAGCGCGCGCAGGCCTGGATGGCGGCCAACACGCCGGACATCCAGTCGCATGGCTCCAGTGTCTCGCTGATGTTCGCCCACATCGGCCAGAACAACATCGAGGCGATGATGCGCGGCTCCGCCCTGGCGCTGGCGCTGATTGCCGTCACGCTGATCCTGGCACTGAAATCGTTCAAGTTCGGGCTGCTGTCGCTGCTGCCCAATGCGTTCCCCGCCTCGATTTCCTTCGGGCTGTGGGGGATCTTCGTCGGTCAGGTAAATCTGGCCGTGGCGGCGGTGTTCTCGATCACGCTGGGGATTGTCGTGGACAACACGGTGCACTTCTTCAGCAAGTATCTGCGGGCACGCCAGGAACGCGGCTACGGCACCGAGGACGCGATTCGCTACGCGTTCACCACGGTCGGAGCGGCATTGAGCGTGACCACCGTGGCGCTGGCGGCGGGCTTTCTCATCCTTGCGCAGTCCACCTTCGACGTGAATGCGTCCATGGGGATGATGACGGCCATGACCATCGTGATCGCCCTGATCTTCGACCTGCTGTTCCTGCCCGGGCTGCTGCTCCGCTTCGACCGGGAGCGCTAGCCCCGGATTGCCGGAGATTTCGCATGGTGGTGGCGCTCGCCCACCTCATGTACGCTCCGGTACGCAAAATATTCAGGCATGCATGGGGCGAATCCGTTTCGCCCCGGCATGCTCAACGACAACAACAGAACTGGAGTGCAGATGAGCGCGACTGACTATCAGACCCGTGGCCGCGTGGCGGTTATTTCTATGCAGAACCCACCCGTCAACGGGCTGGGCCTGGCGCTGCGCGAGGGCATTGTCGAGAGCCTGGATCAAGCCAATGGCGATGCGTCGGTTGAGGCGATCGTGCTGATCGGTGCCCACGGCACGTTCAGCGGCGGCGCGGACATCCGCGAGTTCAACACGCCCGCCATGTTCGCCGAGCCATCGCTGGCGACCGTGATCGAAGCCATCGAGGCGAGTCCGAAGCCGGTCATCGCCGCGATTTCCGGCGCCTGCATGGGCGGCGGTCTGGAACTGGCGCTGGGCTGCCATGCGCGCATCGCCGCACCGGATGCCCAGATCGCCCTGCCCGAGGTCAAGCTGGGCCTGTTGCCGGGCGCTGGTGGCACGCAGCGCCTGCCGCGCGTGATCGGGCTGGAAGCCGCGCTGAACATGATCGTCTCCGGCAACATCGTGCCGGCCAAGCTGCTCGCCGAGACCGACCTGTTCGACACCATGGCCGGTGACGATCTGCTGGCCGATGCGACCCGTCTCGCCGAGCAGTCGATCGGCCAGCCACTGAAGCTGGTGCGCGACCGCAAGGTCAAGCACCCGGAGAGCGAAGGCTTCCTGATGGTCGCGAAGAACACCGTCGCGACCATGGCCGGCCCGTTCCCCGCGCCGGTCAAGTGCGTGGAGGCGGTGGCGGCCTCCACCGGCAAGTTCGACGCCGGCATCGCCACCGAACGCAAGCTGTTCGGCGAGCTGGTGCAGACGCCGGAATCCAAGGCGCTGCGCCACGCCTTCTTCGGCGAGCGCGCGGCCTCCAAGATCAAGGGTGTGCCCGCCGACACGCCGACCCGCCCGATCGAAACCGTCGCGGTGATTGGCGCCGGCACCATGGGCGGCGGCATCACCATGAACTTCCTCAACGCCGGCATCCCGGTGCGGCTGCTGGAAATGAGCCAGGAGGCTCTGGACCGCGGCATCGGCATCATCCGCAAGAACTACGAAGGTCGCGTCAAGAAAGGCAAGCTGACCGAGGAGAAGCTGGAGCAGCGCATGGCGCTGATCCACCCCACCCTGTCCTACGATGATCTCGGCGACACCGACCTGGTGATCGAGGCCGTGTTCGAGGACATGGGCGTCAAGCAGCAGGTGTTCGAAACGCTGGATGCCGTGATGAAGCCCGGCGCCATTCTGGCGAGCAACACCTCGACCCTGGATCTCGACAAGATCGCCAGCTTCACCAAACGGCCGGAAGACGTGGTCGGCCTGCACTTCTTCAGCCCGGCGAACGTGATGCGCCTGCTGGAGGTCGTGCGCGGCGAGAAGACCGCCGACGACGTGCTGGTCACCGTCATGAAACTCGGCAAGACCATCCGCAAGCTCTGCGTGGTCGCCGGTGTCTGCGATGGCTTCATCGGCAATCGCATGGTCAACAAGTACATCGCCCAGGCGATCGCCATGCTGGAGGAAGGCGCGCTGCCGCAGGAGGTCGACAAGGCCGTGGAGTCCATCGGTTTCGCGATGGGGCCGTTCCGCATGTGCGACCTCTCGGGCAACGATGTCGGCTGGTACATCCGCAAGCGGCACTACGAGGAATACCCGGACATGCCGCGCATGCCCATCGCGGACAAGCTCTGCGAGATGGGCCGCTTCGGCCAGAAGACCGGCTCCGGTTGGTACAAGTACGTGCCCGGCGACCGCAAGGCGCATCCGGACCCGGAGGTCGAGAAGCTGATTGTCGACACCTGCGCCGAACTCGGCGTCGAGCGCCGCAAGCTGTCGCAGGACGAGATTCGCGACCGGCTGGTGCTGGCGCTGGTCAATGAGGGTGCCCGCATTCTCGAGGACGGCATCGCCCAGCGCGCCTCCGACATCGACATGGTCTATCTCAACGGCTACGGCTTCCCGCTGCATCTGGGCGGGCCGATGCTCTACGCCGACACCATGGGCCTTTACAACGTCGAGCGGCGCATGCGCCAGTTCGCCGCGCTGCCAGGTGCGGATGCCACGTTCTGGGAGCCGGCCGAGCTGGTGAAGAAGCTCGCGTCCGATGGCAAGATGTTCAACTAAGTATTTATTAAATAATCAGAATTCGAGAGACCCATCATGACTGAAGCTGTCATTGTTTCCACCGCCCGCACGCCGCTCGCCAAGTCCTGGCGCGGCTCGTTCAACATGACTCACGGCGCCACGCTCGGCGGTCACGTGGTCCAGGCCGCGGTCGAGCGCGCCGGCATCGATCCCGCCGAAGTCGAAGACGTGATCATGGGCTGCGCCTGGCCGGAAGGCGCCTGCGGTTCGAACATCGCACGCCAGATTGCTCTGCGCGCCGGTCTGCCGATCACCGCCTCCGGCGTGACCGTCAACCGCTTCTGCTCCTCCGGGCTGCAGGCCATTGCCATGGCCGCCCAGCGCGTCATCGTCGACAAGGTGCCGGTGATGATCGGCGGCGGCGTGGAGTCGATCTCCTGCGTGCAGAACGAGGCCAACATGCACATGCTGCAGGAGTCCTGGCTCACGCAGCACAAGCCGGAAATCTACTGGCCGATGCTGCAGACGGCCGAGACCGTGGCCAAGCGCTACAACATCTCCCGCGAGCGCCAGGACGAGTACGGCGCCCGTAGCCAGCAACGCGCCGAGGCCGCCCGTGCCGAAGGTCGCTTTGATGACGAGATCGCACCGATCGACGTCACCGCCGGCGTGATGGACAAGGCCACGGGACAACTCGTCACCAGGCAGGTGACCTGTGCCCAGGACGAAGGCATCCGCCCCGGCACGACCTACGAAGGCGTGTCGACGATTCGCCCCGCCATGCCGGGCGGCGTGATCGCGGCCGGCAACGCCAGCCAGTTCTCCGATGGTGCGTCAGCCTGCGTGGTCATGGATTCCAAGCTCGCCGAGCAGCGCAACATCGAACCGCTGGGCATCTTCCGCGGCTTCACCGTCGCCGGCTGCGAACCCGATGAGATGGGCATCGGCCCGGTCTTCGCGATTCCCCGCCTGCTCGAACGCACCGGCCTGTCGATCGACGACATCGGCCTGTGGGAGCTGAACGAGGCCTTCGCCGTCCAGGTGCTCTACTGCCAGGACAAGCTCGGCATTCCGGGTGATGCACTCAATGTCAACGGCGGCGCCATCGCCATCGGCCACCCCTACGGCGTCACCGGCAGTCGCCTCGTCGGCCACGCGCTGATCGAAGGCAAGCGCCGCGGCGTGAAGTACGTGGTGGTGACCATGTGCATCGGCGGCGGCATGGGTGCGGCCGGTTTGTTCGA
>CALBOV010000305.1 GCA_937896565.1 uncultured Salinisphaerales bacterium | reverse complement strand
GCGCGCGACCTTGTTCTGTTCACCGAAGCGCGCATCGCTGACATCGGCATGTACGGCGTGCATCAGGCTGCTGGAGAACAGCGGCTGCAACAACTGGTAGTGATCGTCATCGGCGGGGTCATCGCCGACACACCAGTAAACCTGCTTGGCCATTACGTGAGACGTCGGTTGCACCGCGAACCGCACCAGCCCGCCGAATGCGTGCATCCACTCAGATGCCGTTTCGGCGTCCGGACTCAGCGCTCGCTGCAAGTCGGCGTCCTTTGCCAGCACCCAGTCCAGCAGCCGACGTCCATCGACCTCGACCTTCAGGAACTTGAAGACATCCAGGGCGGCCGCGTTACCCACGATGTCTTCGGAGAAATCGGCCCCGAGCGTGTGAGAGCCAATCTCCGAATGCGGAGGTAGCGACTGAGGAGCAGCATGCAGACTGCTGCCACGTGCATCCGGATGCGTGGCTTTGAGCACATGGGTCACGGCCTGAATCTGGCCGACGCGGCGGGCGGCATCCGCCAGCCATGTGGCGTACTCATATTTCGCCGCCTTGTCGGCGGCGTCGTCGCCTTTCAACTTGGCATCACGACGTTCATGAATGAACGTGGTGATGGCCGAACGAAAGCGTTCAGAACGTGAATCGTTCGTTGAATCTGTCTCCATCACGGGAATCCTTTTTGTTCGACCGTACCAAGCCCAGTCTGTAGAATTCCCCACGGTGACTTGCCACCGTAGGGGTGCGAAGGAAGGGGGCTATGCCCCCAACCGATCTGACGATCACGCGGTAGCCAACCACGCTTTGTATCCTCCTTAGCCGACTTCCTCGAGCTTAGGGCCGTTGCGAAACGGCAAGTTGTCACGCACCTGCTCCGCCGCAATCGGAGCAGGTGCACATTTATGATGCGCACGCCCCACATGAAAGTCAACCGTTATACGACTTAGAAAACTTACCTGGATTTCATAGACGATCGCTCAATGGTCTGTGTGAAAATGGGTTTACTGCAGCACATGCAGCTCAGAAAGTTATGCGACTCAGTTCCGACTGCCGTGCAGGTAGACTCAAGAGTTCATTTCGTCAGACCTAGCCAGGGGTGGTAACTCCACCCCTGGTCACTTTTCGGCGCACGAACCGTCGCCAGCTTCTCCGCGCATCGACGCAGCGACATGCCCAGGTAGTCCGACTGCTCAACCAGCAGTCCAAGCAAGTCGTGGTCTCCCCAGTTGCTGATGCCTGGACCAAGCGCCACGTCCACGTCATGCCGAAGGCTTTGGTCGATTTCCACGTAAAGCGTCCGGCCACCACGGCCACCCTCTTCTTCCACCCGGTGAAGCAGCAACCGCTCTTCCTCGTCATCCGGGAGAAACGCCAACATGACGCCTGGCTGGGCGTCGTCCCGAAACCGTTGCGTCTGTTGAAGCATTCCAGTCAGCGCGGCCTGCGGGTGCAGCCAGGCGGTTGCGGCGTTTGGTTGTGGTGTTGAACCTCCGCGCGACGTCTGCGCGCTTGCACCGTTTTGTGGAGGCAGCATGCGGTCCTGCATACGCGCGTGTTCCAGGTCGACCAACCGGTGTTTGGGTTTCAGCTCGGCCAGTGGCCTGGAACAGACGCGCGGCAAGGCACTGATCGCGGTGTATTCCTCAGGCGCCATCAGTTTGCTCAGGTGATGCGACAGCAACCGAAACGGATGCCCGACCGGCGCACGCCACTGCTCGAAGCCGGGACGGAGAAAAATCGGCCCGGGCTGTCCGTCCGGCCCCCGCTCGCCTTTGAAGTGGCGCAGGTTCGTGTCGAAGATCAGCAAGTTGGGCTTGTCACCGAGCTTTCGCCGATGTCGCTGCACTCGCCCCGCCAACTGGATCAATGCGCGCATCGACGACGGTTCGGCGACCGCCCAGTCCGCATCCCAGTCCCGACCGACCTCGCAGACTGGTGATGCGAGCACGACGAACACGTGATGTGATTCCGGATGCGCATCGATCGCATGGCGAATGCCCGGCAGCGCGTACACCGATTCCGGCTGACGCCGATTGAATGCCTGGTCGAGCTGATACTCGATCGCCGAGCGTTGCACCTGGGGAAATCGTGCGTGGTAAACGCACAGGTGAATTCGGACATTGTCCGGTCCGCCCAGTTGGAACAACGCCTGCGCGACACCAACCAGCGGCTCGATGTTGGCCATGCGCACGATGCCGAAACTGACGTGCTTGCCGCTATGTGGGCACACTTCGGCGTGGTCTTGATGCAGACGAACGCAGGCGTTGCGTAGCGGCTCGGCAAACTCGGCGTATCGCTGTTCGTCGGGCGCTCTCATCGCGATGTTCAGTGACAACAATTCGCCGCGCTGCACGGGCTCGGCGGCCGTCAGGGCTTTCGCCCGCCGCTTCACGAAGGTGGCGTGCTGTTCGGTGAACATCGCGGCGTCAGGGCAGTGCTCGCGCTGCACTCCGAATTCATCCACCCACAAGCAGGCAATCTGGATATCTCGGTTGGCCTGACCACCGTCGACACCGCGATTGCGTCGGTAGTGAAGACGGCCGGCGCGATAAGCCATGAACATCCCTTCGACCAACGCAGGCGGCAACGTAGCGGACGACAACACCACCCGCGTGCCCAACAGGCCAGCCCAGTGGACCAGCCGCGTCAGTGCGGGAAGATCGTCCAGGTCGTAGTCATCCAGCTCATCGAGTACCAGGTCGCTGCTCATCAGCCGCAGCATTGGTGCGATCTGGCGACCGGCGCGCAGCGATTCGGTAGCGGGGGCGATGTGATCGACCGTGCATACGAGCACTGGCGCCGAGATCAGCTTGCGGATGCTGGCGTCCTGCATCGCACGTGAAAGCAGCGGATGATCGGCGGTGTTGCCCTCGAACAGGACGTGACTGTCTTCCTCAATCAGCGCCTGTACAGAAGCCGATCCATGATCCTCGGCCTGACGTTCGTAGTATTCGAACAGCGACCGACTGCCCGACCCGCCGACCAGGATCGCCAGCTCGTCCTCACCCAAACGCAGATCCTCGCGATAGCTGCGCCCGGTTTGCAGGGTCAAGGTGCGCAAACCCAGCGCGTAAGTCGCCCGCAGACCCTGCTGAGGATCGGCCAACGCGTTGAGCATTCGCAGGTTGGCCAGGGTCTTGCCGCAACCCGTGGACGCCATGTTCACGATGAACGCGCCCTGTTCCACCGACACCTCCCGCAATGAGACCGCGGCATCGGTCGCCTTGTCCTGCCAGGCGAACTTTCCCGCGCCACTGCGCTTGCGCAAGCCGCGATGTCGCGCCAGACGTGGCAAGTCCTGCTCGAAACCCGGCAGCGCATAGGCGATCTGGCCGGCGTCTCGCGCCACGCCCAGCAGATGCTCGTCCAGTGCCTGCTTGAGCGCTCCCCCCGGTCCGGTATTGGCATACAGGGATGAACCCCCATCGCCGGTGACCCGCTGCGACGCATCTTCCGGTAGAGACGAGTAATGGTGATCCGCCAGCATCAGGCTGAGTCGAGCGAGGTGCATCACGTAGGGATTTTCCAGCCACGGCGCTGATCGCTGATCACGCAACTTCAGCAATTGCCGGGCGATCCGCGCAGCCTGCGCGCGCCATTTCGGCCGGACCACCGGCAACTCGTCTGCCATGGTCCAGTACTTCTGGACATGCTCAGGATCAGCAGATTGCTTACGCTCGTTCCATTCGTGATCCACGAGCGAGAGTGGCTGTTCCAGCCAGCACAAGTTGAAATCGGAGCGCTTGTCGTCCGGGATCGTCGGGAGGCGATGATGCGTGACGACCAGCCAGGCGACGGCGGCGGCCAGCGGAGGCAGTTGATTGAACG
>CALBOV010000304.1 GCA_937896565.1 uncultured Salinisphaerales bacterium | reverse complement strand
TCGATGCTCCCCTCGTCCATCGACTCCTGACTGACCGGATGATGCGGCGCCTTCTTCCATTCCTCGCGCGCCGGCTGGATGCGCTGGTTGAACTTGCGCAGCTCGCGCACGCGGTCCTCGGTCGCGTTCGCGGCACTCTTGGGCAGCAGCCCCGTCAGGACCAATGCCTCGCGACTGATGTGCTCAAGCCGATCCAGGTGATCGCTGACCGACCCCAGGGCCTGCGTGGTGATGTCCTCGAACTGCAGGGAGCGCACGGCCTTCTGCACGGCGACCTCGATCTGCTCGCGGCAGTCGGAAACCCGGTGGATGCCGCTGGAGAGCTTGGCATCGATGGATTCGACCTGCGTCACCAGCTGATCGGCTTGCGACTTCGCCTTGCTGCTTGCCTCCATATCGCGGGTCGCCATGTTCTGCACGGTCTTGCGCACCGCCGACATCGCGTCACGGGCGTTATGCGCCAGGCCTCGGATCTGCTCGTTGAAGGTGGTCGAACGCTCGGACAGCGAGCGCACTTCCTCGGCGACCACCGCGAATCCGCGACCGGCATCCCCGGCACGAGCTGCCTCGATGGCGGCGTTCAACGCCAGCAGGTTGGTCTGGTCGGCGATCGACTTCACGTCTTCGAGCAACTCGAAGATCGCGTCGAGCTGCTTGCTCATTTGATCAATCTGGCCCAGCGTCGACGCGCTGCGCTCGCTTTCCTCGTGCAGCAGCGTCACCAGTTCCTCGACCAGCGAACCGGCCCGCACGGCGAAGTCCCGAACGTTCACCCCGGTGTCGTCGGACGTCTGCGCAAGCAGGCTGCCCACCGCGTCCTGCTGCGTGCGCGAGGTCTGACTGATCGCGCTGAAGCTGCTGCCCAGTTCCTCCACGGCTTCCTTGACCAGCCCGTTCACGCGAAGAATCTCGCCGCGCACTTCCACCATCTCGTTCTTGGCCGACACGCCCAGTTCGTCCAGCAGCGTCTTGTTCTGCTCCATGGTCTTCTCATGCGTTTCCACGGAATGCACGCGCTGCCAGATCGACCAGCCCGTCCACGCCAGCGCGCCCAGCAAACCGGCGGTCGTGGACCACAGCAGAATCGCTGGAGCGCCGGATAGCGCGGTGATCACATGGGCGACCGTCAAACCGGCCAGGGCGAACAGGATTTTGAAATCGGGGGTGGACATTCGAGCTCTCCGAGACTCCGTGAACTTTGACGTTAACGGCAGGAAATCGACCAGCTTTAGGGGCGCTGCCCTGATCAGGCGACGATCTCCTGGCGGGATGCATCCAGCGCCGCCTGGGCGATGGATTCGATGGGCACGATGCGATCCACGGCCCCGAGACGGACCGCCGCGCCGGGCATGCCCCAGACCACGCTGGTCGCCTCGTCCTGGGCCAGCGTGCGAGCGCCGGCCTGGTGCAGTTCCAGCATCGCCGAAGCGCCGTCGGCGCCCATGCCGGTCAGCATCACACCGACGGCGTTGCGGCCGCAGGCTTCCGTCACCGAGCGGAACAGCACGTCGACGCTGGGACGGTGACCGTTCACCGGTTCGTCGTCCCCCAGCCGGCAGATCAGTCGGGCGCCGCTGCGGACCACGCGAAGATGCTGGTTGCCCGGTGCGAGGTAGGCATGGCCGGGGGTGATCTGCTGCCCGTCCCGGGCCTGGCAGACTCGCATCGCCGAGGCGCCGTCGAGCCGCCTGGCCAGCGACTCACTGAATGCAACCGGAATGTGCTGGGCCATGACCACCGCGGGCGCATCGGGCGGCATGCGTTCCAGCACGCTGCGCAAGGCCTCGGTCCCGCCGGTCGACGAACCGATGCAGATCAACTGGTCGGTGGTCCGGTAGGCGCGGGCGACGGTGACCTCCCGCGTCCGCTGCCCGGTCGTCCGCTGCCGCGGCCGGGCCAGCGACGCCTCGCGCACCTTGTCGCAAAGCGTATCGGCATAGGCGCGCAGCCCGTCGGCGACGCCGACATCCGGCTTGGTCACGAAATCGATCGCACCCAGCTCCAGCGCCCGCAGCGTGATGTCCGCGCCACGCTCGGTCAGCGACGACACCATCACCACCGGCATCGGCCGCAGCCGCATCAGATTCTCCAGAAACGTCAGGCCGTCCATGCGCGGCATCTCGACATCCAGCGTCAGCACGTCCGGATTCAGCGACTTGATCTTCTCCCGCGCATCGAAGGGATCGCGGGCGACGCCGACGACCTCGATGTCGGGCGCATCGTCCAGCAGCTCGGTCAGCACCTGGCGCACCAGGGCCGAGTCGTCGATGACCAGCACACGCAGCGTCATCGGGAACTCCCCGATGCGGACGGCCGACGACAGGTTCCCGCCAATGATTGATCAGGACTTGCCATGTTGTTCTCCTCGCACAGCGTCCCGCCGCCTCCTGGCCGGAACGCCGTGGCACGATCTGATGTGAGCGCGCGCTAGAAAAGCTCGACGCTGCCGGCGTCGGGCACGCAGGCCTTGAGGCGCTGAAAATGCAGGTTCTCGTCGTTGACGATGCGTGGCGCCTCGATCACCGGCAGCCGCTTGACGAAGGCTCGCCCGCAGCCAGCAAAGAAATGCACCCTGCGCGGCCATGGCCCGGCAAGATCGGAGGCAACTACAGGAATCCGCTCAGTTTTCAGGTAGTTGCCGACGAACGAGATGTTGCTCTCACCGACATCGGACTGCGTCATCGACCGAACCACCGCGGCCCCGCCAAACAGTTTGGCCCGCAGGCGCGCGCGTTCGGCGCCCAGGCTCAGCAACCGATTGATCAGCTGTTCCATCGCATGTACGCCATAACGGCCCGAGCCCGTCTGTACACCGCCGTCACCGGGCAGCATGAAGTGATTCATGCCGCCGACACCCGCCTGCTCGTCCCACAGGCAGGCCGCGACGCAGGAGCCGAGAATCGTCACCAACATGGTGTTGTCCGCTTCACCGGCGAACTCGCCCGGCAGCAGCTTGATCGCATCGACGTTGAAACGACGGTCGAAGTAGCGAAGCGGCTGACCATCGACCACAGTGACCCAGTCATTCGCGGCGGCCGGTTCGGCGCTCATGCCGCCACCTCCGCGGACTGACTGCGGTAGACGGTGTGCCCCTGTGAGACAAAGCCCTCGGTACCGCGCACCTGGCTTTCCGAATGGCCGACGAACAGCCACCCTCCGGGATTCAGGCAGCCATGGAACTGCCGTAACAACCGGGCCTGCGTGGGCTTGTCGAAATAGATCATCACGTTGCGGCAGAAGACGATGTCCAGGTCGCGGAACCGGTTCCAGTTCGGCGACAACAGATTGAAGGTCTCGAACTTCACCAGACGGGTCAGTGTCGGCCGCACCTTCACCTTGCCGGCCTGCGGTCCGGAGCCACGGAGGAAGAATCTCCGCTTGCGCGCCACGGTCAGGTCCTCGATGCGTTCGGCTGCATAGATGCCTCCGCGACACTGGCTCAGCACGTCGGTGTTGATGTCGGTGGCGATGATCTCCACCGGCGGCGTCCAGGAATCGAAGTGCTCGACCACGGTCATCGCGATGGAATACGGCTCCTCGCCGGTGGAGGCCGCGCTGCACCAGATGCGGATGCGCCGGCCACCGTAGCCAGCCAGCACCCGACCCAGCACGTCGAAGTGGTGCGCCTCGCGGAAGAACGACGTCAGGTTGGTCGTCAGCGCGTTGATGAAGGCCTGACGTTCGCCATCCGTGTCCGCCTCCACGCGTTGCAGATAGTCGTCGAAGTCATGACAGCGCAGCGCCCGCAGGCGACGCACCAGCCGGCTGTAGACCATGTCGTGCTTGGTTTCCGCCAGGCTGATACCCGCGTACACGCTGATGCGCCGGCGGATGTCATTGAACTGCGCGCGCGACAGCGCATGCTCCTTGGTGGCCTCACTCATCGGCGGTTCCGCCCGGCAGTGTCGGCACCGCGCCCACCAGGCCGGCGCCGATGTTGGCAATCGGCCGGCCGATCCACACCCAGAGCAGGTGCAGACCAGCCATCGTCAGTGTCCGCCGGTCCGTCCCGCCAGACAGGCGGCCGGAACGCGGTCGGGTGAGAGTCATCAACGGCATGACAACGCCCTCCTCGCCCGACCCGGACTAGAACTCGGACCAGTGTTCGTCCGGCGCCGCGATCTCGGGAGCGGCCAGCTTGGGCGCCACCGGCCGCGGCCGCGACTGCTGCGCCGGCTGGTTTGCCGCATGCGATGTCGAGTCGACCCGAGCGATGCGCTCCTGGCCGCCGCGGATCGCCGGGGCGGTAGCGGAGCCTCCGGCCTCGAAGCGGAAGTGCATGATCGCCTGAAGCAGTCGATCGGCCTGATCGGTCATGGACTTTGCGGCCGCCGCTGATTCCTCGACCAGCGCCGCGTTCTGCTGCGTGCCCTGATCCATGTGCGTGATCGCGTCGTTGACCTGCTCGATGCCGGAACGCTGCTCGCGCGAGGCGGCGGTGATCTCGCCCATGATGTCGGCCACCCGCTTAACCGACGTGACGATCTCGGCCATGGTCTCGCCGGCCTGGTCGACCATTTCGCTGCCCTTCTCGATGTTCTCGACCGAGTCGGAGATCAGCTTCTTGATTTCCTTGGCGGCGCCGGAGGAGCGTTGCGCCAGCGAGCGAACCTCGCCAGCCACCACCGCGAACCCTCGACCCTGCTCACCGGCTCGCGCGGCTTCCACCGCAGCATTGAGCGCAAGAATGTTGGTCTGGAACGCGATGCCCTCGATCACGCTGATGATTTCGTTGATCTCGCGTGAACTGTTGGTGATGGCGCCCATGCGGTCGACCACCTGCTTGACGACCTGGCCGCCGCGATCGGCGGTATCCCGCGCGCCCACGGCCAGCTGGTTGGCCTGCTCGGCGTTCTCGGTGTTCTGACGCACCGCGGAGGTCAGTTCCTCCATGGAGGATGCGGTTTCCTCCAGGCTCGCCGCGGTCTGTTCGGTTCGCGCGGACAGGTCGCTGGACCCGGCCGCCACATCCCTGGAGGCGCTGTTGATCTCCTCGGAAGACTCACGAATCTGCAACAGCAGCGTCGAGAGTTGTTCCACCGTGGCATTGACCGACGACTTCAGCTCGGCCCAGCTGCCCTGGTAGTCCGCCTCGATGGGCTGAGTGAAGTCGCCGTCGGCGAGGTAACCCAGCGACTTGTTGACCTGCTCAAACCCGGATTCGAAGCCGGTCATCAGGCTGTTGAAGCCGGAAGACAGGCGGTGGAAGAAGCCCTCCTTGTCGTCCAGGCTGATGCGCTTGGTGAAGTCGCCCTGATTCGCCGCCTCGATGGAGCGGCCAATCTCGTTCTCGATCGCGACTTCGGCGGTGCGGTCCAGCCACTCCACGACCGTGCCGGCGCGCTCGCCGTCGTCATCGAAGATGGGCGTCACGGTCAACGACATGGTGCGGCCACCCAGCGTCAGCTCGGCGCGGTGCACATCGGTGAGCGTCTCCAGCAATCGTTTCTGGTGTTCCGGGTTCTTGTGGAACACGTCGATGCTGCGACCACGCAGCCCTTCGACGCGAAACTCGGGCAACTGCTGGCGAATGTCGGACTCGGCATCGGTGAGCATCTCTCCGATCGAGTCGTTCATGTAGATGATGGTGCGGTCGTTGTCCGCGATCATCACGTTGGTCGTGACGCTGTCCAGCGCGTTGCGAATGCGCAGGTTCTCGCGGGCGATTTCGCGTTCGCGGGCCTCGCGGACGGCAATCTCATCCTTCATCGCCAGTTCCTGCGTGCGATCCTTCCACTCAACCACCGTGCCCAGACGTTCACCGTTGGCATCGATGACGGGGCTGGCGATCAGACCGAAGGTGCGACCGCCCAGCTTGATGTCGGTGCGGTAGGTCTCCTTGAGCCGCTCGATCATGCCGCGCTGGTGATCGGGATTCTTGTGGAAGGCATCGATGCTCTGGCCCTGCAGACCGCTGACGCGGAACGACGGCAGCTCCTTCTGGATGTCGGACTCGGCGGCGTTGAGCATCTCCTGCACCGACTCGTTCATGTAGATGATGCGACGCTCGTTGTCGGCGATCATCACGTTGGTCGTGACGTTGTCCAGCGCGTTGCGAATGCGCAGGTTGTCATTGGCGACCTGACGCTCCCGTTGCTGGTTCTCCTCCATCGTCTCCAGCATCGCGTTGACGCCGGCGCAAAGCTCGGCGACCAGTCCGTCGGCGGCTTCGACGACGATCCGCTTGGACACGTCGCCGGAGTTCGCCACCTCCGCCGCCTGCCTCACCGCGGCCTGCAACGCCGCGTTGGCCCGCACCTTCCGGGTGACGTCGGTGGCGTACTTGACCACCTTGTACGGCTTGCCGTGGGTGTCGAAAATCGGGTTGTACGAGGCCTCGATCCAGATCTCGCGCCCGCCCTTGCCGAGCCGGCGATACTCGCCGGCATCGAACTCGCCGCGGTTGAGCTTGGCCCAGAATTCACGGTACGTGTCGGACTGGGCGTCCTCCGGATCGACGAACATCCGGTGATGCTGTCCACGGATTTCGTCCAGCGAGTAGCCGACCGCGTCCAGGAAGTTCTCGTTGGCGTCGAGAATCGTGCCGTCGAGATTGAACTGGATGACGGCCTGCGACTTGTTGATGGCGGCGACCTGCCCGAGCAGATCGGCCTCGCGCGCCTTCGCGGCGCTGCCATCGGAAAACCAGCTGCGAATGTTGAATACGCTCATGATCGATAGCTCCCAGTCGTTCAATGCGCCGACTGCGACGCGTCAGTTGTTGAAGTCAGCGCCATGTCCTCGCTGGCCATGAGCCGCTCGATGTCCACGAGGATCAGCAGACGTTCGTCCACCGAGCCCAGGCCGCTGATGTAGCGGGTGTCCATCGATCCGCCGAACTCCGGCGGTGGCAATGTCTGCGCGTCGGAGAGGCGCAGCACGTCGGAGACGCTGTCGACGACCATGCCGACCTTGCGGTGCTCCAGCTGCAGAATGATCATCACCGTGTAGGCGTCGTAGACCGCCTCGCCCAGGTGAAAGCGCAGGCGCATGTCCACGACCGGCATGATCGTGCCGCGCAGGTTGATCACACCCTTCACGAATTCGGGCGCGTCCGGAATCTTGGTGACGGCGTCGTAGCCTCGGATTTCCTGCACCTTGAGGATGTCGACGCCGTATTCCTCGTCGCCGAGCCGGAACGTGAGGTACTCACGTGTGGGTTCGGCGGCATCCAGTGCCTGGGGGGGTGATCCGCTGTCCGGATCACCGGTAGCGAGGTGATTCATCGGATGCTCTCCATGATCGGGTGAATGGGCAGGCGCCTGTCGGTCATGCCGCCTGATCCTGGTCGTGATCGTGAACGCCGCTCAGTTCCGCGGCGTCCAGAATCAGCGAGACCCGGCCATCACCAAGAATGGTCGCGCCGGACACGCCGAATACATGCCGGTAGTGCTCTTCGAGGTTCTTGATCACCACCTGCTGGTGGCCCAGCAGCGAGTCCACCTGCAGGGCGACGCGACGGCCGTCCGCCTCGGTGACCACCAGCACGCTGTCGGTCAACGCGCTCTGCGCGCCGGGCACCGAAAACAGCGTGTGCAGCGGCACGATGGGGATGTACTGATCACGCACGCGCACCACCTGCGAACTGCCGGCAATGGACTTGATGCTGGCCGCCTCGGGTCGCAGCGACTCG
>CALBOV010000303.1 GCA_937896565.1 uncultured Salinisphaerales bacterium | reverse complement strand
TCCGGGAACAGCACCTGCCACAGCTCGATGGCGTTCTGACAGATATCCGCCTTCTCGGCCAGGTCGGGCGCGATGTTGATCGCCGCGTCCGTAATCATCAGCGGCTTGTGATAAGTCGGCACGTTGATCAGGTAGACATGCGAGATGCGCCGCTCGGTGCGCAATCCGGCTGCCTTGGGCACGACCGCCGCGAGCAATTCGTCGGTGTGCAGCGCACCCTTCATCAGCGCCTGCACTTCGCCGCAGGCCGCCAACTCCGCCGCGCGCGCCGCTGCCGCGTGGCTGTGCTCCACGTCGACGATGCGCCAGTCCGGTGCGTCGATCCGGCTTTCGGCGATGGCGGCCCGAATCCGCTCGGCCGGACCGATCAGCACCGGCTCGATCAATCCTTCCTCCACCGCGTCGGCCACGGCCTCGATCACCTTGGCGTCCACCGGATGCACCACCGCCGTGGGCAGTCTGCCAAACGCGCGGCAGCGGGCCATCGCATCCTCGAAATGATCGCGGGGGCGGATGTCAATGCGCGGCAGGTCCTGCCGGCGCAGGCGCAGCGATTCGGTGGGCGCGCGAACAGTCCACTGACCCGACAGCAGCGTCTCGCCCGCCGCGTTGCAGCACAGACAATCGAGGACGACACGGTGATCCTCGGCCCGCTTTTCGGCGACCGTCACGGTCACCGAAACGCTGTCGCCCAGCATCGCCGGATGGCCGAAACGCAGCCGCTCCTCCAGGCATTCCGTCCCCGGGCCCGGCAGCCGGGTGCAGATCAGCGTGGAGACCATCCCGATCGGCCAGACGGATTGCCAGGAGAATGCGTGGGCGGCGGCATCCTCATCCGCGGCCTCCGGACCGGCATCACCGGAAGCCGCGGCGAGCAGTTCGATGTCCCGGCGCGTGAGCACGCGACTCATCTGCGCGCTGCTGCCGACCTCCAGCGCATCGAAGGGGACGTTCTCCAGCATGTCCGCATGCATGGCTCGCATTGTTCCTCGCGATGATGAACCGACGATGGCGGCGGGACGCGTGGACGGCCGATGTCACGCGTGGCCCTTGGACCACAGGATCACGCAACCAGCATGCCCACGCCGCCCGGTGGGATCAGGAACCCGGCCGGGCGCCGACGCGGCCAGCAGCGCATCCAGCGCCGCCCGCAGGTTCGCGCCGGTTACCGGCACATTGGGGCATGGATCGACTCCGTGTAGGGGGCTCAACAACTTGGCACGAAACCATGATCTGCCCCCCCAAGTTTTCGCCTCCCCATTACGCTCTGCGAACTAGGCAGTTAGTTAGTCAGTCAAAGTAGTAAAAATACCAACAATCTTCGCTGCAGCCCGCATTAAGGTCAGTAAAGCTAGAACGCCCCTTTGCGCTGTCCGGAATAGGCTCTCCAAAGACACGATACAAACCAGAAGATACTCCTGAAACCGATAAGCCGCTTCGGTAGAGGAGAATGTCAGCGGACGCTTCATTCCCTCGAGAATAACAACGAACTTGCTCGACACCTACGTCATCTGACGAGGCAACGATTGACTTATCCAAAAATGAAGATACATCTCCCTACAAAGCCCCACTCTCCGCCCGAAATAAAACTTTTCCTGAATATATTTTCTTAATCCCAGAATTATTTTTACACAGCCTTGAAAGATAATCATACTCCTTGCCAAATCGATCAAAATTTTGTTTTTCCCGACCAAATAATTCTTGATCATCCTCAACGCCCGAGCACCCGACTGAAAGCCCCCCAAAGACGCCAATCAAGAATAGCAATCTCAGAATTTTTAACAGTGAGAGCATGCTTCCCAGCCAGTCATAATGTTTGCACTATCTCCAGGGGGACCGGAATCAGGTCTTGCAAAACGACACCTTCACTCTGATTCACTGCACCGAACAGCGCGACCCACCGTCGCGTAGTGCACCCCGAAATAGTCGGCCAGCGGACGTGCCGCCCCTCGTCGTTGCAGGCGCGGGACTTCTCTGATGTCGCCCAGCAGCTTTAACCAAGTGAGGCGATCATCCTTCGTCAAAGTAGATCGCTTCGCACCGATCACCGCGGGCTGTCACGTGATTCAGCCCGCCGGCTAACTCGATGCGCAGGGATCTTGCCATGGTGCCAGATCAATGACGGCATGTTGGATTGCGAGAGCTGACTCCAGATTCCCTACGATGCCGGCGGCGTCAGCATCGCCGAAGAAGATCAACTGCTTGGCCAGCGCATTGCCCGCCCCTATTTCTCGATGAATCGCACACCGCTAACTCATAAACCAGAATTCAACTACGCCAAACATTGCTAGCCACAAAACCATAGCCCACACAAGAGCATTGGGTTCATCTTCGATAAAATCACGCAGGATTCGACAGCTCAAGCTTGGATTAACATGTGACAAGAGGAGTTCGCGCGCACGCCCCGCTTTGATGGCCCATCTTGTGATGAAAAATCCCCAGGAAACCACCCCCGTGACAACCCCTGCGATCATTTCCCAACTAATCCACGAAAAATCGAATCCACTCATCCGCTCTAATTCCCCGCCCCATATCCTGGGACATCCCAGCCAGGGAGCTGGGGTCAGGTCGTTCAGAATGACATCTTCACTCTGATTCACTGCGCCGAACAGCGCGACTCACCGTCGCGTAGTGCACCCCGAAATAGTCGGCGCTTTGTTTCATCGTGTAGTAGCCCGATCGGTAGGCGGCGACCAGCTCCTGGTTTCGATTCTTTGCCCACGCATAGTCGGCCAGCGGACGTGCTGGGCCTCGTCGTTGCAGGCGCGGAACTTCTCTAAGGTCGCCCAGCAGCTTTAACCAAATGAGGCTATCAGCCTCGTCAAAGCAGATCGCCTCGCACCGATCACCGCGGGCTGTCACGTGATTCAGCCCGTCGGCTAACCCGATGCGTTGGGGGTTTGCCATGGCGCCAGATCAACGACGGCATGTTGGATTGCAAGACCTGACCCAGGTTACAAGCGGAGTGGACTGGAAATTTCCACTTTTATCCGCCACCAAGAAGCCATTAATTAAAGCCACCTCCTCAGCAAGAAGAAAACCAGCGACATCCTGCCAAAGAAGTAAATAAAACCAATTAATGCGCAAAGCTCAGAAAACCTGTTTGATATTATTATAGCTTTTCCGCCCGGCATGTACCCCGAAGCAATAAAACTCAAATAAATCAACAGCGCAGGAAAAACAAGCTGCACTATGACAGGAGCCCGAAGGCGAAACACAAAAAAATCGAGGTAAAACCACAGAAACACGCAAATGATAACAGATGCCCCAAATATCCAGCCCGCCATAACCTACTCTCCACCAAGAAACGAGGCGTGCATATTTATCGCATTCACCCCAACCATACCCATACCTGCTGGGGTCTGTGCGAAGTACTTCACCTCGTACGACGAGATGATTGGTGCAGGCATACGGAATTTCACCGTCGCTGCTATTGTTGACTCGGCAGAACTGGCTGCCAACCCCGCAAGGGGCTGGGGTCAGGTCTTGCAAAACGACACCTTCACTCTGATTCACTGCACCGAACAGCGCGACCCACCGTCGCGTAGCGAACCCCGGAATAGTCGGTGGTTTGTTTCATCGTGTAGTAGCCCGATCGGTAGGCGGCGACCAGCTCCTGGTTTCGATTCTGTGTCCGCGCATAGTCGGCCAGCGGACGTGCCGGCCCTCGTCGTTGCAAGCGCGGGACTTCTCTGAGGTCGTCCAGCAGCTTTAACCAAGTGAGGCGATCAGCCTCGTCAAAGTTGATCGCTTCGCGCCGATCACCGCGAGCTGTGACGTGAGACAGCCCTCCGGCTAACTCGATGCGTAGAGGGCTTGCCATGGTGCCAAGTCAACGACCGACATGTTGGATTGCAAGACCTAACCCCACATTCATTCACCCCCATATTCACCCATGGATTATCTAGGCTAGTTTCAACCCGCAACCGGCCTCCATTTCTTTAGCCCCCCTCCGAATCGTACGGGGCAACAATAAAATTGAAATAACAGAACACTATTAATCCACCAAGAAAAACAGTGTACTTCGCATATATTTCTGCGCTATCGAAAAAAGAAAAATGGGGCGCCAAAGCGACCAATGAGCAAAACAAAAATAGCGCTATAAACCTCCATCCCGTCCTTATATTTAAAATTTTATCACGGGTTACGTAATCAAGCCTCCACACATAGAACAAGAAAACCGCAGCACCCGAGATTGAGACCCAGAGGTAATCAATACTAATTGAGAAAAAATGAATTGCGATGAAGATAGCGAAGTAAAAAGGGGGCGCAACCTCCAATAATAACTTTTCCTTTGTGAGCACTCTCATCCAGACGGCCCTGCTAATCCTCTCTCTCAATCACTGAAATCTAACCCGTCACCCCGCCCACTTGATGTTGCAGCCCATGCTGGGCAATTGATCGTCCTCCGGAACCATCCCACCAACCAGCAGGGCATCCAGCGCAGTCCGCAGGTCCGCCCCGGTCACCGGCACGTCGTTGCCCGGCGTGGCGCCGTCGAATCGGCCGCGATAGACCAGGCGCCGGCCGGCGTCGAAGACGAAGATGTCCGGCGTGCAGGCCGCTCGGTACGCCCGGGCCATGTCCTGCGTGGCGTCGTGTAGATACGGAAACGGCATGTCGATCTGTTTCGCCACCTCGGCCATCCGTTCCGGTCCGTCCTCCGGATGGCTGTCCGCATCATTGGAGCTGACCGCCGCGAAGCCGACACCGCGCCCCATGTACTCCCGGGCCAGACTCATCAGCGCGTCGCGGATGTGAAGCACGTACGGGCAGTGGTTGCAGATGAACAGGATCACGGTGCCGCGATCACCCTCCACCCGTTCATAGGAGAGATTGTCGCCACTGACGGTGTCCGGCAGCAGGAAATCGCTGGCCGTGGTGCCAATGGGCAACATGCTGGAAGGGGTTAGTGCCATGACGATGCGTCCTCGAGCCAACCTGTGTCGTGTTCAGTGTAGGCGCAGACAACAACGACGTCCGCTCGTGCCCCACCGGCGATCCGCTCTGGACATTCGTCGGATCGCGGTGATTCAGACGTGCAATTGTCATCATCCGGCGCTAAGATCATCCGCCCATCCGGATAGGCGGATATGCGTCTTCGCCCGGGTGAACCAGATGACGTCCTGCGAGGTTCCGCACCGCGCGGGTTTCGCTTGCACAACCAGGTGACATTTCATGAGCAAATCCTTTCTTTTCACCTCGGAGTCGGTCTCCGAAGGCCATCCGGACAAGATGTGCGACCAGATCTCGGACGCCGTGCTGGACGAGATCCTGCGCCAGGAAGGCGACAACGCGCCGCACGCCCGCGTGGCCTGCGAAACCATGGTCAAGACCGGAGCCGTGATCGTCGGTGGCGAAATCACAACCAATGCCTGGGTCGACCTGGACGAGCTGGTCCGCGGCGTGGTCAACGAGATCGGCTACACCCATTCCGACACCGGCTTCGACGGCCACTCCTGTGCCGTGATGTCGCTGATTGGCAAACAGTCGGCGCACATCGCGCAGGGCGTGGACCGTGCGACCAAGGAAGAACAGGGTGCCGGCGACCAGGGTCTGATGTTCGGCTTTGCCTGCAACGAAACCGAAGTGCTGATGCCGGCACCGATCGAGTACGCCCATCGCCTCATCCGCAAGCAGTCGGAAGTGCGCCGTACGCAGCACCCGAACACGCTGCGGCCGGACGCCAAGTCGCAGGTGACGTTCCGCTATGTCGACGGCAAGCCTGTCGCCATTGACGCGGTGGTGCTGTCAACCCAGCACAGCCCGGACATCGAGCAGCCCGCGCTGCGCGAACTGGTGATGGAAGAAATCATCAAGCCGGTGCTGCCCACGGAATGGCTGTCCGAGACCACCAAGTACCACATCAACCCGACCGGCAAGTTCGTGATCGGCGGCCCCATGGGTGATGCCGGTCTGACCGGACGCAAGATCATCGTCGACACCTATGGCGGCTACGCCCGACACGGTGGTGGCGCCTTCTCCGGCAAGGACCCGTCCAAGGTCGACCGCTCGGCCGCCTACGCC
>CALBOV010000302.1 GCA_937896565.1 uncultured Salinisphaerales bacterium | reverse complement strand
GGCATCCGTACTACCTGCTCAATCCGTTGTGGGCATTCCTGCTCGCGGTGTTCTTCCAGTACGGGGTGGCGCTGCATGATCTGGAGGTCGAACGGTTGCGCAAGGGCAAGCGGGATCTGGGCGAGGTGAAGCGGATCGCCAAGGGCATCTGGCGCAAGACCAGCCGGCAGACGCTGAAGGACTACGTCCTGTTTCCGCTGCTGGCCGGCCCGATGGCGCCGCTGGTGTTCGCTGGCAATCTCACCGCGAATCTGACCCGAAACCTGTGGTCGTACACCATCATCTTCTGCGGTCACTTCCCGGACGGCACCCATCAGTTCCCGAAATCGGTGCTGGAGCAGGAAGGCCGTGGGCACTGGTACTACCGCCAGCTGCTGGGTTCGGCCAACCTGACCGGGGGCAAGGTGTTCCACATCCTCAGCGGCAACCTGAGCCATCAGATCGAGCATCACCTGTTCCCGACGCTGCCGGCGCATCGTTACGCGGAAATCTCCGAGGAGGTCCAGGCGATTTGCGAACGCTACGGGCTGCCGTACAACAAGGGGCCGCTGCGCAAGCAGTTCGGCACCGTGCTGAAGCGGATCGCCCGTCTGTCACTGCCGAACCGCGTGGTGGACGCATTGCCCGCCGCCGCCTGAGCCAGCGGGCCTGCTAGGCTTGCGGGCGGTGCGGACACGGGGACAGCCTGAATGACAACAACCGACGCGTTTGCCGGCTCCAGGGCCGAGGCATTGCTGGACGCCCACGTGGCCTGGATTGTCGCGCGACTCGACGATGCGTCGCTGCAAGGCGAGGTCGAGCGTCGGCTCGACTGGCTGCTGGAGGATGCGGCGAAGCTGAAACTGGAGGACGTGGTCACGGTGTCCGCGGTTCAGCAGACCGCGATTGGCTACGCTTCCGACATGACGGTTGGCGGTGCGATACCGGCGCTGGTCGGTGATATCGCGATGGCGCTGTACGACCACCCCATCCACAAGAAGACCAGGCTTGAGCAGTTGCTGCCCGACCGCCAGTTCGAAGAGCTGCTGGACAAGGTGCTTGAGCTGAAGACCTTGCGCGAAGCGGTGATTCACGAGTCCGTCAGAAACCCGATTTTCGCGAATCTGATCACCGACCTGCTGTATTCGGGCGTTCGTGACTACCTGGCGACCAGCACCAAGTTCGCCGGCAAGCTGCCCGGTGCAAAATCCGCCATGAAGCTGGGCAAGGCTTTCGTCGATCGCACCCGGCCGGAGCTCGGCAGCTCGCTGGAGGAAAGCGTCAAGGTCTACGTCAACAAGAACACGCAGGCCAGCCTCAATGCCAGCGAGCGCTATCTGCTCGACGCCTTCGAATCGGATGAGTTCCGGCAGGTCGCGCTGGACCTGTGGGACGAGAACAAGCAGACCACGCTTGCCGAGGTGCGCGAGTTCGCCGGGCAGCTGGATATCGAGGAGTTGTTCGTCATCGGTTACGAGTACTGGCAACAGCTTCGCAAGATGCCGATCTACAAGGAACTGATTGAAACCGGCATCGAGGTGTTTTTCGACACCTACCGCAAGACCACGCTGACCGCGCTGCTGGACGATATCGGCGTCACCCGCGACATGATGGTCGCCGATGCGATGCGCTTCCTGCCGAAGATCGTCGCCACACTGAAGAAGAAGCGTTTGCTGGAACCGGCGATCCGCCGCCAGCTCGAAGATTTCTACCGGTCGGACGAGGTCGCCGGAATTCTGGGCTGAACCGGATGCGGCGTCAGCGGGAGCTGCGTCGCTTCGCGGTGCGCTGGGCGGCGGCCATACGGAACCGCTCCCGCAGGCCAGACCAGAGTTCGTTCAGGGGGATGCCGGGGCCGGGCGTCAGGCTGCGGCTTTCGTGGAATCCTGACTTCGTCAGTGTCAGCAGCCAGTCATCCTCGTCATCATCATGCTCGATGCTCAGCAGTCCGGCGGCCACGAGGCGCTGGATGGCGCCGGCGAGATCGGCGTCTCGCACCACAATCTTCTTGCGAATTTCCTGCACGACCGTCCGCGCCAGCAGGCGGCCGGACGAGCCTACATGCAGGTCGCGAAACACGTGGAGGATGACCTGCTCGGCCACCTTTTCATACTCATCAGCAGCAACGCGACGCCGGTCTGGCGACGCGTCCAGCTCGAGTTTCCCTGACTCGCTCATGAACCCACCCCGGTCGCCGGCTCACGCGTTGTGCGTGTTTCGATCTGTGCAATTGCCGACGATGTTGTATTTGTTGTGCAATTCTGACTCTACAGCAGCAATCTTGACGGATTCAAACTGTATTGGTGTCGATGCGTCGATTTTCGGTGAAAGGCCGGATTCAGCGGTCGGGGACGACGTGCCGGGCTTCATCCACGACCGCGATGGTGATCTGTTCGTCCGGTAGCGGATCACGGTGTGTCGGACCCGGGTGGTCGAACACGACCTTGCGGTCATCCCAGGGGTCGGTGCCCCAGCCACGTTCCAGAATCTCCACGGTATCGCCCTGCACCTCGATGTAGGCGTAGGACACATTGTCGGTGTCGTCGGATTCCAGCACGTTGTCCATTTCGTCGACGACGGAGCGGACGACGTATCGGCCGTTGCCGTTGCCGTCGAATTCCACGTACATGCCCGGCCGCTGCCAGCGATAGACATCCCCCCAGCCTACGGACAGGCCGATGGTGCCGGCGGTGGGCGAGAAGCAGTTGTCCAGCGGCGAGTCGCCGCCCGGAGTTTCGTAACCCTGCTCGAAGCTGTACCAGTTTCCGAACAGCTGGTCGGCGGGGCAGAAGCCGGACTTGGTGCCGAGGCCGGAGGCGACCAGCGAGCCGAGTTCGTCGTCCGTTACCTTGTACAGCTCGAACTTCAGGATGAAGTCGTCGTGGAAGTGCACGTGGATCGGGTGGAACGAATACGTACCGGCAGGACGCTCGGTTTCGCTGCCGTCGCTGTAGTGCACGACCTGGGTCTTCGGGCCGATGATGGTGCGTGACAGCAGTTCGTCGGGGTGGATTTCCGCGTCCCCCGCCAGCGTGTCGGCGAGCAGTTCGAAGCGCATGTCGTACAGCCCCTTGCCGAGATTGATGGGGCCCGAGGTGAAGCGCAGACAGCGCACCGCCCCGGCACCGCCGATCGCAACCGGTGCCGCCTCGTCCACGCTGCAGGAGAACGGCGCGATGCCGGCGACTTCCAGTGGCGGGTTGATCGTGTCCGGCGGGTAGATGCCGTTGAGCGGGTTCGCCGGTGCGACGAAGCCGAACTCGTAAGGCGGCACGGTGCGCAGGTTGGGCAGCAGCGCTTCCACCGTCTCCGGCGCCGGTGGGCTCACCGACAGATCGGATTCCAGCTTGGCCCGCAGGCGGTAGGACGCCTGCGTGGCGTTGTCGGGACGGATCTGCACCATCCACAGACCGCCAGCCGGTGCGTCGACCAGGACCTCGGAGTTGAACTGGTTGAAGTTGTCGTCCTCGCCGGCGATCTCGCCGTCCGGATCAATCACGCGGATGCCGAAACTGTCCGTGCGCTCGGCGGTATCCAGCCCGACACGCAGGCGGGTGCCACCGGGTGCGACATCGATGTAGTACACCGGGCAGGGCGCATAGGTGTCGCACAGCGAGGCATCCGGAACCTGGGCGTTCAGGGTTTCGCCATCCCAGAACCAGGCCTCCTCGATGTCCAACACGCTGTCCAGCTTGGCCGGCGGCGGATCATCGACGGACCCGGTGTCCTCGGACATGGGCGCGCTGCCCGAGCAGGCGGACAACAGCACCAGCACCAAAGCAGAGGGGCGGCACAACAGGGAAGGCGGCAGGCGCATGATCATTTCCGTGAAAGAAACGTGAAGCTCCTGAGGTGCAGCAACCGCCGTGCCAGCGCGGCGGCCCGCGTGTCGGCTATGGCGGTGGATCGCCGGGAAGCTCGGGTCTCCGCCGGTGCAGGGTTGCCTGCTCGTAGGCGTAGGCGATCTCGAACAATGTGGCCTCATCCCACCGGCGCCCGAAGAACTCGATCCCGATCGGCAGCGCCGGCGAGTCGGAGGAGAAGCCGGCCGGCACGACAATGGACGGCATGGCGGTGGTGCTGCCGAATCCACAGTTGTCCCCCTGCACGAGTCCGGTGGGCCTCGCGGGCTGCTGGACCGGCGGATAGATCAGAGCGTCGAGCTCCAGCAGATCAAGCTGTTCCTGGACGTAGACATGCATGGCTTCGCGGTCGGCAAGCTGGGCCTGATAGTTCTCCGACTCGGTGTCGCGCAGCAGCAGGCTGGCGCCCACCAGGGCCTCGATGAACGGATGGACCAGGCCGCTGGTGAAGATGTCCTGGGTATTTTCGCGCGGTGCGTCGAAGCTGGCGAGATACTCGTCCATGTGGTCGGCGAATTCCTGGACGATCAGCAGTGTGGAGATGTTCATGAACTCCGGCAGCTCCACCGGATCGACGATCTCGGCCCCGGCTGCCTGGATGTCGGCGATGGCGGCCTCCATCACGGCGTTGACGTCCGTATTGCGACCGAAGCTGTCGGTGCCGCCGTAGCTGCGCAACACGCCGATGCGTTTGCCGGCCAGACCATCCTCGCGAAGAAATGCGGTGTAAGTCGCCGGCTGGATCCGCTCGGGGGCCTGCGTGCGCGCGTCGGCCGGGTCGACGCCGGCCATGGCGTCGAGCATCAGCGCCGCGTCCCGCACGGTGCGGGTGATCGGGCCACCAACATCCATGGTGTGCGACAGCGGCACCAGGCCGTCCTGCGAGACCAGACCCACCGTCGAGCGCACGCCTACCAGCCCGTTGTTGGATGGCGGCAGACGAATCGATGCGCAGGTGTCGGAGCCGGTGCCCAGCAGCGCGAAGTTCGCGGCGATCGCCGCGGCCGTCCCTCCGCTGGAGCCACCGGCGTCCATCGTGGTGTTGTAGGGCGTGCCAATCCGCTGCGACACGCTGTTGAGACTCTGGGTCCAATAAGCGAATTCGCTCATGCCGGCCTTGCCGAGAATCAGCGCGCCGGCCTCGCGCAGGCGGGCGACGGTGAATGCGTCATCCGGCGGTTGCGAGCCGGCCAGCGCCAGCGATGAGGCGGTAGTGGGAAAGTCGAAGCTGTCGTAGAGGTCCTTGAGCATCACCGGCGCGCAGTGCAGCGGGCCGACGGGTCCGCCGGCCGCGAACGCGGCGTCCAGCGCCTCCGCCTGCTCCCGCCAGGCCGGGTTGATACTGACCAGGCTGCTGATCGGCAGCCCCGTGTCCGTGCTGTTGTCCAGCGCGTCGATCCGGGCGAGGTAGCGTTCGGCGAGTTCGACGCAGGTCAGCGGGCTGTCGTCGGCATCGACCTGCTCGCCCCGGAAGGCGGCCTGCACGTCCGCCACGGTGGCTTCGAGCAGGACAAAAGGGGTCGGCGTGCCCGCCGGCGGCTCGGCGCCATCGGCGGGAGCAGGCGAATCGCCGCAGCCCGCCATGAGCGTGACGATCAGGCCGGCGCCCAGGGTCGCCTGTATTCGGGAAGGTCGTGGCGCGGGCATCAGGCGGCATCCAGGCAATGGGTTGTCCCTGCCCGGATGCAAGCCGTATGCCGGAGGTTAAGGGGCGGCGCCCGCCCGCGCCGCGTCGACCGCGGTCCGCGCCTCATCGGGCGTTTGACTGAAGTAGCTGACCCGCACCGGGTAGACCTTGCCGGCCGCGTTCTGCATGTTGCCGATGCCGCGGTATTCCTTCAGGTACCGGGAATCGAGGTCGTAGGTCAGGTGCAGCGGGTCGATGAACAGGCCGAAGACCGAGTCCAGCGACACCTTGAGGGTCATTGCCGGCCGGCCTTCAAACTCGGCCTCGCCGATTTTTTCGGCCTTGAAGGCGTAGGCGTTCAGCCTGCCCGCCGCGATGAACTGGAACTGGAGGCGCTCGCCTGACCGGAGTGTCTCCCAGTGCTCGCGCACATAGTGATCGAAGCCGGAGTCCGCGCAGGCTTCCGAGCGCGGTTCCAGCGCTTTCACGGATTCGGCGTCTTGGTCGGGCTTTTGCCGGTACAGGG
>CALBOV010000301.1 GCA_937896565.1 uncultured Salinisphaerales bacterium | reverse complement strand
GCGACATCGGGGACGGCGTCCTCGCTGATGATGGCCGCGGTCCAGGGCGTCTCCCCCAGGTCGGAGAGGTCGGTGTACTTCCAGGCTTCCTGGCGTTTGGTGGGGAAGCCGTCATGCTGCAGCTTGGCCAGTGCCTGCGCGCGCCAGTCGCGCTCGCGGCTGGGCCACGCCCCCGATTCGAAGACGTTCTCCAGCGTATCCATGGCGACGGAGTTGGAGTTCATGCCGCCTCGCCGGTGACCCAGCCGTAGCCGCGCGCTTCCAGTTCGCGCGCGAGTTCCTCGTCCCCGGATCGCACGATGCGGCCGCCCGCCAGCACATGCACATGGTCCGGCTTCACGTAGTCGAGCAGACGCTGGTAGTGAGTGATCAGGACGAACGAGCGCTCGGCCGAGCGCAGGGCATTGATGCCCTGGCTGACCAGCTTCAGTGCATCGATATCCAGGCCCGAGTCGGTTTCATCGAGGATCGCCAGCGCTGGTTTGAGCAGCAGCATCTGAACGATCTCGTTGCGCTTCTTCTCACCGCCGGAGAACCCTTCGTTGACGCCGCGGTGGATCATGTCCGTCGGAAGCTCCATCGCCTCCATCGCCTTGCGGATGTCGGAGAGAAAGCCCATTGCGTCGATTTCCGGTTCACCCCGGGCCGCGCGCCATGCGTTGACCGCCGCCTTCATGAAGTAGGCGTTGGAAACACCCGGAATCTCGACCGGATACTGGAAGCCCAGGAACAACCCGGCGACCGCGCGCTCCTCGGGTTCCATGTCCAGCAGGTCCTGGCCGTTGAACGTCACGGACCCGTCGGTGATGGTGTAGCCGGGACGACCGGACAGCACGCCGCCCAGCGTGGACTTGCCGGAGCCATTCGGGCCCATGACCGCGTGCACCTCTCCGGCGCCAATGGTCAGGTCGATGCCGTTGAGAATGGCCTTGTCGTCGACGCTGGCGTGCAGATTCTTGATTTCGAGCATGGTTGTCATGACTTGATCTTGGAAATGGGGACTACCCGACGGCGCCTTCGAGCGACACGGCGAGCAACTTGCCGGCCTCGACGGCGAACTCCATCGGCAGTTCGCGGAACACGTCCTTGCAGAAACCGTTGACGATCATCGACACGGCATCCTCCTCGGACATGCCGCGGGATCGGCAGTAGAACAGCTGATCCTCACCGATCCGGGACGTCGTGGCCTCGTGTTCGAGAATGGCCGACGGGTGCCGCACCTCGGAGTAGGGGAAGGTATGCGCGCCGCATTTCGGGCCGATCAGCAGCGAATCGCACTGGGTGTGGTTGCGCGCGCCCTCGGCCTTGGGGCTGACCCGGACGAGGCCGCGGTATGACTGGTCCGACTGGCCGGCCGCGATGCCCTTGGAGACGATGGTCGAGCGTGTGTTCCTGCCCAGATGGATCATCTTGGTGCCGGTGTCGGCCTGCTGGTGGTTGTTGGTCACCGCCACCGAGTAGAACTCGCCAATCGAGTTGTCCCCGCGCAGCACGCAGGAGGGGTATTTCCAGGTGATGGCGGAACCGGTCTCGACCTGCGTCCAGGCGATGTGCGAGTTGCGGCCGCGGCAGTCACCGCGCTTGGTGACGAAATTGTAGATGCCGCCCCGTCCGTCTTCGTCGCCCGGGTACCAGTTCTGCACGGTCGAGTACTTGATCTTGGCGTTGTCCAGCGCGATCAGTTCGACGACCGCCGCATGGAGCTGGTTCTCGTCCCGTTGCGGCGCCGTGCAGCCTTCCAGATAGGACACCTCGCTGCCTTCGTCGGCGATGATCAGCGTGCGTTCGAACTGGCCGGTGTTCATCTCGTTGATGCGGAAGTAGGTCGACAGCTCCATCGGGCACTTCACGCCCTTGGGGATGTAGACGAAGCTGCCATCGGTGAACACGGCGGAGTTGAGCCCGGCGAAGAAGTTGTCGCGCGCGGGCACGACCGTTCCCAGATACTTGCGAACCAGTTCGGGGTGCGTCTGAACCGCCTCCGAAATGGAGCAGAAGACCACGCCGGCGTCAGCGAGCTTTTCGCGGAACGTCGTGTGCACGGACACGCTGTCGAACACGTAGTCCATGGCCACGCCCGCCAGGCGCTTCTGTTCTTCCAGCGGGATACCGAGCTTTTCGTAGGTTTCCAGCAGCTTCGGATCGACCTCGTCCAGCGACTTGGGCATGTCCGCCATCGACTTCGGCGCGGAGTAGTAGGAGATCGCCTTGTAGTCGATGTCCGGAATCTGAAGATGGGCCCACTGCGGCTCGTGCCGGTCCTGCCAGACCTTGTAGGCGTTCAGGCGCCATTCCAGCAGCCATTCCGGTTCATTCTTCTTGGCCGAGATGAAGCGGATGATCTCCTCGTCCAGTCCGGGCGGTAGCGTGTCCGACTCCAGATCGGTGACGAAGCCCGCCTCGTACTTGCGGGTCTTGATCCAGTCGCGAAGTTCTTCTGTGCTGGTAGCCATATTAAGCTTGCGTCATGCGTTGAATCGAATCCGCCGGGATACTGACGGCGTGGGGCGGGGCGAAGCGGCGGGCCAGGGCGGCGATGCGGCCGGAGCCGGGCACCGCGAGATCGGCCAGCGAGACCTGATCCAGCGCCATGCGCACCGCGCGGTTGATCAGATGCCAGTTGCTGCGTGCGCCGCAGGATTGCTCGATCTCGCAGCGATGGTCGTGAATCGAGCATTCGGTCAGTGCAATCGGGCCTTCCAGGGCCTCGATGATCTGCGTGACCGAGATGTCCGTTGCCGGCCGCGCCAGCGCGTAGCCGCCGTGGGCGCCGCGCTCGGATTGAACCAGCCCGGCACGCGCCAGGTCCTTGAGCACCTTGCGCGCGGCATCCAGCGGCAGGCTGGCCGACGAGGCGAGATCCGTCGCGCTGCGACGCGTCTTGCTCTGCGCCAGCGTGGTCATGATGACCGTGCCGTAGTCAGTAAGTTTGGCGAGTCGGAGCATTGACTGCGAACCTCGGCGTATCGCTGGTGCGAAATGAAAGAGGACTTAATCGGTCCTAATTATAGCGGGCGGTGTTGCCGTCCTCAACCGAGTGATCGGAACGGCGTTCTATACTGAAACGCATGAACCATCCCGACACATTCACCACCATCGCCTTCGACGTGCCGGCGCCGTATACCGAGGTACGCACCGTGGCGGACAGCGACATCGACCGTCTCGGCCACACGAACAACGTGGTTTATCTCGGCTGGCTGGAATCGGTCGCCTGGGCGCACTCGGTACACCTCGGGCTCGACTGGGATCTGTATCAGCGGATCAATGCCTGTTTTGTCGCGCGTCGCCACACGCTGGATTATCTGCGCCCGACCTTTGTCGGCGACGAACTGCACGTCGCGACGTGGATCACCGACAACCCGGGTCGGGTGACCATGGATCGCGCCTACCAGATCGTCCGTGCGGCGGACGGGGTGACCGTGTTGCGAGGCACGACCCAGTGGGCCTGCGTGGACCTCACCACCGGACGACCGCGGCGCATGCCGCCGGAATTCGCCGAGGGCTTCGTGGCGGTTAGTCCGACGTAGCGCGACATTCGCCCACGCGGACGAGAAATCGTTCGAACAGTAGCTCGATCAGCGGCAGCGACTCGATCAGCCGGTGTTCGTCTTCCAGCATGTGCAACTCGGCCTGGTGGGTCTGCGCGAAGCGGATCGCGGAGGCAGGTGGAATCACCGTGTCCTGCCAGCCGTGGATGACCGTGGAGATGGCGGGAATGTCGCGCGGCTCCTCGTCAAAGCCGGGGTAGTAGAGCGCGGGCGCGAGCAGGAACAGTCCCTCCGGTCGCAGCGCGGAGCAGCTCTGCGCGCTGACATAGCCACCCATCGACGAGCCGGCCAGCACCAGACAGGCGGACTGAGGCGCGAGCGCCTGCAACTGCCGGACGCGCGCATGCGGGTCCATCGTGTGGCTGTAGTCCGGGCTGTCGACGGCAAACCCAAGGCGTGCCGCGACCGCTGCGAGCGCCTGGATTTTCGTGCCCCACGGCCCGCTTTCCATCCCGTGGGCGAAGACGACAAGGCGCTGTGCGGGGTCCGGCGTGACACTCATGGCTCGAATCTTTTGCGCTGATGCAGTCTAATCAATCTGTCATGGCGCGAACCAAGCCACAACGCAATCCCGAACGGCTGGACATCCGGATGAGCTTCACCGTGCGCTACGGGGAGCAGCCGGAGGACGAGCTGGTGGTCATGCGCGAGCGCGAGATGAAGCTGATCGGCAGCGTGTTTCGCTACCGTGACAAGATCATGCAGACGCTGGCGACCACGCTGGTCCGTGTCGCGCTGCTGCAACCCAAGATCGCGCGTCGAGTCGTCGGCGCCACCCGCACGGTTCGTCGGACTCCGCCCAAAAAACGCTGATGCGCTACCTGTTCTATCTCAACTGCGCCGTCATGGCGTTGGGCGCCGTGCTGGCGACGGTATTGGCCGTCGTTTGTCTGATCTACGTGCTCTACCTGGATCGGGAGCCTCAGCTTGCCGACGAACTGGGCTTTCTGGTGATGACCACGCTGATCTTCACGGTGACCACGGCCGGTGGTGTGATCGCCGTGATCGGACAGCACAGGAAGCGCGCCTGGCATTGGGCTGGCCTGGTGCTCTGGCTTGGCTCGCTGGGCTTGGCGATTCAATTGTTCTCACCGGGCTGAGCGGGCCGTGGACCAGGTGCTGATTCATCGCGCGCGCCAGTGGCGAGCCCTTCCCGCCGTGGCCGCGGCGCTGGCCTGGTTGTGGCTGGCCAGTCATGCGTCGCTCTGGGGCGCGGTGCTGCTGGTGCCGGTCGGGCTGGCGCTGGTGGCCGCGTCGATCATGGCCTGGCTGCATCCCGGTGATCCCAAGCCACATCAGATGATGGCGGCGCTCGCCATCGTCGGGGTGGTGGCGCTGCTGATCGCCGGGTACGCGGCCGGCTGGGGTGGCTGGCTGATGCTGGCGCTGGCGGTCGCGATGTTCGTGACCTCCGGCTGGTTGGCGATTGTCGAGCAGCCGGACGAGGCGGGCATTCCGCGGCCGGCGGGGACTACGCAACTGGCGGCGAAAGTGGCGCTGGATAACGCCTTGCTCGGTTATTTCGTCTCCACCGCCGAGATTCCGGGGCCGCATAACGCCTCCCGCATCGCGCGGGAGATGCGGGAGGCCGACGCGCTGATGAGCGCCCGGGGCTGGGTGACGAACCCGGCACAGTTTCACGTCGCGCCAGCCTGTCCTGACGACGTGTCGCCGCGTCAACGCGAGGTGTTCGGGCAGGCATTCACCCATTTGCGCTGGACCAGCGCCTTCGAGCCGCATCCGGAGCTCCCGGGCGCCGCGCGCTATCTGGGGCATGCGTCCACGCGCCACATGGACGCGTGGATGTTGCGCCATGATGATCCGGGACGGCCCTGGCTGATCGCGATACATGGCTACCGGATGGGTGTGCCGGCCATCGACCTGTCGCTGTTTTCGCCCGAGTGGCTGCATCACGGTCTGGGGCTCAATGTGTTGATGCCGGTGCTGCCGTTGCATGGCCCGCGCCGTATCGGCCGCCGGAGCGGTGACGGCTACCTGGGCGGCGAATTTCTCGATCTGGTGCACGCGCAGACCCAGGCGCTGTTCGATCTGCGTGCCAGCGTCCGCTGGCTGCAGCAGGCGCAGGGCGCCGAGCAGATCGCGGTGCTGGGTTACAGCCTCGGTGGTTACAACGCCTCGCTGCTGGCCACTTTCGAGGCTGAACTGGACTGCGTGATCGCCGGCATTCCGCTGGCCGACGCGGTGGACGTGCTGTGGCGACATTTTCCGGTGCTGCCACGTCGCTCGATGGAATCGCTGGGCGTGACCGATGCGATGCTGCGCCGGGTCATGCACCCGCTATCGCCGCTGGCACGGGCGGTGATGATCCGGCCTGATCGTTGCGCGGTGTTCGGCGCGCTGGCCGACCAGCTCGTGCCACCGGCGCAGGTCGCCCGACTCGCCCGGCACTGGGGGCTGGAGGCCCCGGTCTGGTACAACGGGTCACACCTCAGTGTCCGCCGTGAGCCCGTGGCCCGTTACGTCGTTGAACGCGCTTTGCTGAATGCGGGCATGATCGACCGTGAAAACGCCGCGCCCAGGCCCTTGATCAGATAGACTTTCTCTCAAATTCGTCGGAACCCGACATGAGCCAAATCGTCATCTCCGGGACGGGGCTGTTCACGCCGCCCGAGTCGATCAGCAACGAAGAACTGGTTGAGTGCTTCAACGCCTGGGCCACTCGCTACAACGCCGACCACGCCGAGGACATCGAGGCAGGCCGGCTGGAACCCAAGCCGATGTCCGATGCCGAGTTCATTCTCAAGGCATCCGGCATTCGCAGCCGGCATGTGCTGGACAAGCACGGCATTCTCGATCCGGAGATCATGCATCCGCAGCTGCCCATGCGGGGCAACGACGAGCCGTCGCAGATGTGCGAGATGGCGATCGCCGCCGCGACGCAGGCGCTGGAAGAGGCCGGACGCAAGCCCTCCGACGTGGATGCGGTGCTCTGCGCGGCGTCGAACATGCAGCGGTCCTACCCGGCAGTGGCCGTCGAGGTCCAGCAGTACCTGGGCTGCAACGGCTACGCCTACGACATGAACGTGGCCTGCGCGTCGGCTGCGTTCGGCATCCAGGCCGGTGTCGATGCATTGTCATCCGGTAATGCCAATTGCGTGGTCATGGTCAATCCGGAGATCTGTTCCGGGCATCTGAATTTCCGCGACCGTGACAGCCATTTCATTTTCGGCGACGCCTGTACCGCGGTGGTGCTGGAACGTGCGGAGGACGCCTCCGACGGTGGTTTCGAGGTGCTCGGAACGCGTCTGAAGACGCAGTTCTCCAACAACATCCGGAACAATGCGGGTTTTCTGAACCGATCGGAAACCCCTCAGCGATCCGACGATGACCGTCTGTTCATCCAGGAGGGCCGCAAGGTCTTCAAGGATGTGGTGCCGATGGTGGTGACGCTGATCAGCGAGCATCTGGCCGACAACGGTCTGGAGCCGTCCGCCGTGCGTCGCTTCTGGCTGCATCAGGCCAACCTGAACATGAACCAGCTGATCAGCAAGCGCTTGCTGGGCCGCGACCCCAGCGAGGAAGAAGCCCCCGTGGTGCTGGACGAGTACGCCAACACCAGTTCGGCCGGCTCGGTGATTGCGTTCCACAAACACAAGGCCGGACTGGCCGCCGGCGACGTTGCGGTGCTCTGCGCCTTCGGTGCCGGGTATTCGGCCGGGTCCGTCATCCTCCGTCAGCGGTAGCTGCAAGGACGCGTGCCTCAAGGCCGCGTCCGCCATTCGACCACTCCCCAGGTCACATGCGAAACACCAACACCCAAGTCAAATATCTGCGCGACTACACCGCGCCTGCGTTCCTTGTTGAGCGCACCGAGCTGCATTTCGACATCCGTGATGGCGAGACCCTGGTCACGGCGGAGCTGTCGCTGCGCCGCAATGACGCCGGCGCGCAACAGCCGCTGACGCTGGACGGCGATGATCTGATGCTGCTGGATCTTGCCGTTGACGGTCAGCCATGGCCGGATCACGAGGTGGGTGACAGCGGTCTGGTGGTCAACGGATTGCCCGACGAATGCACGCTACGCACCCGCGTGCGCATTCGTCCGGAACAGAACACCGCGCTGGAAGGCCTTTACCGTTGCGGCCCGTATCTGGTCACGCAGTGCGAGGCCACGGGGTTCCGCCGGATCACGTATTACCCGGATCGTCCCGATGTCCTGTCACGGTTTCGCGTGACCATCGAGGCGGACCGCGAGCGCTATCCGACGCTGCTGTCCAACGGAAACTGCGTGGCCACCGACGATCTGGACGACGGCCGGCATCAGGCCACCTGGGACGATCCCTATCCCAAGCCCTGCTACCTGTTCGCGCTGGTCGCCGGCGAGTTCGAGGAGCTGCACGGCGATTACACGACCGCATCCGGTCGCCGGGTGTCGCTGGAACTCTACGCCGACAAGGGGCAGGGCAAGCGTCTGGAATTTGCGCTGGAGTCGCTGATCGAGTCCATGCGCTGGGACGAGCTGCACTACGGACGCGAATACGATCTGGATCGCTATCTGATCGTCGCCGCCGCCGCCTTCAACATGGGGGCGATGGAAAACAAGGGTCTGAACATCTTCAACACCAGCTGCCT
>CALBOV010000300.1 GCA_937896565.1 uncultured Salinisphaerales bacterium | reverse complement strand
GGGTTGAGCTGAACAGGCCGTGTTCACCGATTCGCGCGTAGTATGAACGGCAGAAACTTTCGGGGCTGCACCGGTCCAGGACCAATCCGACCTTGGAACAAGACCACGACAAGAACGAGAGTCGGCTGATCGAACAGCTGCGCGAAAGTGAGCAGCGGTTTCGGGGTGCCTTCGAGACCGCGGCGATCGGCATGGCGCTGGTGTCGCTGGAGGGTCGTTGGCTGGACGTCAATGCTTCGCTCTGCGACATCGTCGGCTACCACCGGGACGAGTTGCTGGTCACGGATTTCCAGACCATCACCCATCCCGACGATCTGGACGCCGATCTCAATCTGCTGAACCAGCTCGTCGCCGGCGAAATTCCGTCCTACCGGATGGGCAAGCGCTATTTCCACAAGTCCGGGCGACTGGTCTGGGTGGTGCTGAGCGTGTCGCTGGTACGCAACGCCGCTGGCGAGCCGCTGCACTTCGTCTCGCAGATCGAGGATGTCACGCAGCAAAAGGAGGCGCGGACGGCGCTGGAGCAGACCAATCGCGAACTGGACCAGTTCGCCGCGGTGGTGTCGCACGACCTCAAGGCGCCGTTGCGCGGCGTCCGCGGCTTCGCCCGCCTGCTGCGGGAGCGCGCAACCGACGAGTTGTCTCCTCAGTCTCTGGAATTGCTGGGTATGATCGATGCCAGCATCGACCGCGCCGACGCGCTGGTTGACGATCTGCTGGCGCTGGCCCGGGTCGGCCAGAGCGGCGAGCAGGAGTCGGTGGATACCCGGACGGTGCTGGGTGATGTGCTGTTCGATCTGGGGCCGGAGCTGGACGCCGTCGACGCCAGAGTGGACACCGGCGATTTGCTGCCGGTCCGGAGCACCGAGGCGAGCATCCGTCAGTTGCTGCAAAACCTGCTGGTCAACGCAATCAAGTTCCGCGACGAAACCCGCCCGCTGCGAATCACCGTCGATTGCCAACGACGAATGAATGAGGCCATCTTTGCGGTGATCGACAATGGCCGTGGTATCCAGCCGCGACACGCCGAACGCGTGTTCCGCGTGTTCGAACGGCTGCACGGCGACGAGGTGGAAGGGACCGGTATTGGACTGGCGATCTGCAAGAAGGTCGTGGAACGAGCCGGTGGTCGCATCTCGATCGAGCCCAATGCAATGGTCGGAGTGACCGTACGCTTTGCACTGCCGGTGGCACTGCCTGCCGATTGACGCCGCGGCGTCGGCCCACCGTCGCGGGCGGCGCCGATGTTTGATTTTGCGATGCAAAATGCAAAGCGATCCGCCATGCGAGCCGATGCCTCGCGTCACCCTAGGGCGGAATGATCAATTACTTCAAATTAATCAGTGGCTTATTCTGCTTTCCATGTTGGAACGCCATTTGCCATTCGTTATGGACAAAGTTCCACGAGACCTCGACCCATGACGTTGAATCGAACCGCTCTCATTCTGATCGGCTACCAAAATGACTACTTTGCACCCGATGGCATTCTGCACCCTGTCATCGAAGAAGCGGCCCGTGTGGGCGGCGTTCTAGGTAATACGCTCGGCTTGCTGGAGCGGCTTGGTGACCAATTTGCCATGGTGGTGTCGACGCCCATCATCTTTTCTCCCGATTATCGTGAGCTGGAAAGGCCGGTTGGCATTCTCAAGACCATCGAAGAGGTCGGGGCGTTTCAGGCTAGCCGACCTGGCAGCCGTACGATTGACCAGCTGAAGCCCTACGAGACCATCATCACCGAAATTCCAGGAAAACGCGGCCTGAACGCCTTTTCCAACACGAATCTGGAAAAAAGCCTGCGCCGCGGCCGGATCGACCATGTGGTGTTAGCCGGCGCGGTTACCTCGATTTGCATCGACTCCACTGGTCGCCATGCCTCCGACCTCGGCTTCGCTGTGACCGTCCTGTCCGATTGCACGACGGGCCGGACGGTATTCGAGCAGGAGTACTACTGCGAGAACGTGTTTCCACTTTATGCCAATGTGCTGACGTCGAGTGAGCTGTCGTCCGGATAGTGTTCTGTTCCCAGGCGTTTCGGCGCATCCCCCAAAAGGCCGCTGCTCAGCGGCCTTTTTTTGTCTGACTGTCACCGCGGTGACAGTGTGACCGAACGGCCGTCATTATTTTGTCGGAGACGGTTGATCGGCACCCGAAATGGAAAAGAACTTTGCAAATTGAGAAGCATTCTGAAAGTTGGGCCTATGCCGCGTCATCATTATTTATTCTCTATCCGGTTAGGAGTCATCCAACTGACTGATATAAAAGAAATAAGATACAAATTATTGATGTCTTAGAACATGGCTTGGATGCTGCAAACCAGGATGCGAACCTGAAAACTGACCCGCGCTTGGCGGGCAAGGAGCATCCATGATCGCGACCCGGTATCGCGCCCTCGTGAGCGGCCTGTTGTTGTGCATGGCAGGGCTTGTTCATGCAGACGGCCTGAAATATGTTGAAACGGCTGACGGCGCCAAGCGTTCTTCTACGCGGCACCTGGTGCAATGGACTCACACCCGTCTGGTTTTTGACAAGCCGCTCGAACGCGTGGCGGTCGGTCAGGAAAACACACTGAAAGTCGAAGTGCTGGGCGAGTACGAGATCCTGGCTCTGGCCAAGAACGTGGGCCGGACTAGCATCATGGTCTGGTACGCCGATCAGACCACCGAAACCTTTTTGTTCAGCGTGGTTCAGGATTTGAGCGTGTTGCGGCGCGCGCTGTCCGACGTGCACCCTCGCATTCGCATCGAGCTGGCGCCCGACCGGGCCGCGCTGGTGCTGCGCGGTCGCGTGCCCACAGTCAAGTACCGTCTCGGCGCGCAGGCGGTGGCAGAAAACTACCTGTTTGCAGGCCAGCGTCACCGTGACTTCGGGCCGACCGACAGCGTGCTGCAGGCCCCCGGTGGTGTGCGCGTGGATCAGGGGCCGCGCGCCGGTGGCTATGGTGCGGCCATCATCAACTTGATTCAGGTCGATGAGCTGCCGCAAAGCCACGAAGACAAGATACTCGCCGCCATCCGCGATGTGGGTGGCCACGATGTGAAGGTGCGCCGGATCCAAACCGGGGATCTGGTCGACAACGGCGTCGATACGCTGGTGCTGGCCGGCGAGGTGCCCAACCAAGTTGTACTCACACGGGTGCTCAATATCGCATCGCGCCTGTTTCTTGGTGTGGCGGCCGATCAGCCCGGCGGCGTGCAGATCACACCTTTAACGGATGAGTCCGGCGCCATGCTCGATGGCCGTCAGTCTACGGCGAAGGCTGCCAACGGCTTCGGCGTGACGCTGGACGAACTCGATAACGACATTCGCGCCAACATCGGGCGCTCCAAACTGATCTCGGCCGCTGGTGGGAGCATTCTGTCCATGATCGAGGTCCGCGACCTGCCGCAGGTGCGTGTGTCCGTGCAAATGCACGAAGTGGATCGACTGCGCCTGAAATCGTGGCGCCCCGATATCTCTGCGGTGAGCAGCGGCTATCGGCGCGACGGTGGCTTCACGCAGCCGGGACTCCAGCCCGTGGAAGGTGCCTCCACCGTGGAAAATGCCCTGCGGATGGTCGGCGGCGCGTTGTCCAATAATTTGCAGATCGCCAACGGACGGTTCGCGTTCGACATGCTGTTCTCGCTGTTAGAGGAGGAAGGCATATCGCGAACCTTGTCGCGGCCCACGCTAACCGTGCTGGCCGGTGAATCGGCCGTGTTCCGCGCCGGTGGTGAGGTGCCGATTCCCAGCGCCTTCGCGCCATCCGGCCTCTCCGCGGACGATAGCGTCGGGCAGAACGCGAGCGGTGTGTTCAGCGGCACCGAATTCAAGGCATTCGGCGTCGAGCTAAAGGTTCGCGCCATGGTGGACGAGCACGACCAGATCACTCTGGACATCAACCCCACGGTGTCGTTGCCGGATACTGCGCTAACCCGTCAGATCGCCGACAGCACCGGCTCTAGCCTTAATGCGGCGGCATTCGATGTCCGCAGCATTAGCACGTCGACGCGTGTTCGCGATGGGCAGCCGCTGGTGCTGGGCGGTCTGGTCAGCCGCGACATCTCGGACAGAAGCGCACACACACCAGGCATTAGCGATGTTCCGCTGGTGGGCCGCCTCGCGGAATCGACCAGCCAGAGCGACAACGAGCGCGAACTCATCATCGTCGTGACCCCAACCATCGTGCGCGAACCCAAGCACGACTTGAATCTCTGGCATTTTCCTAATCCGCGGCTGTTGCTCCGCGAAGGACTATCGCCTCAACACCGTCACCTGCGCAGTACCTCAAGCGCACCGGAGATCTCCTGATGAATGCTTATAAGTGCATGAAAGGTCTGATGCTGATGTCGATGGCACTAAGCAGTGCCTGCACGTCCATGGACCACGCCCGCAAACACCAGCCTGATCCGCAGGATCGGCTCGCCGCCATGCTGGAACTGGACCAGAACGCCTATGTGCATGGCCGCATGTGTCGCGATATCTGGTACGACAACAATCGGGTCATGGATTGCGAAGCCATCCAACGCGAGATCGACCGTCTGTATGTCGAATACCCGCAGGCCGAGCGCGTGTTACTCGCGAATGCCGTCATGCACTTCGAGCATGGGCGCCCGGAAGCGGCCCAGTGGTTGTTGGATGAACTCCTGGCCCGGCCCGGCAGCTTTCCCCAGGCCGGTATTCTGCGATCACAGCTCGCACTGCGGGAAGGGAATCTCAGTCTCGCACGCCGCGTGTTGGAGGCGCAGATTGCGCTGGCGCCGGGCCAGCCCCTGCTCCACGAAGCGGTGGCCAGCGTGCATTACCTGACCGGTGACTACAGTGAGGCTGATCAGGCCCTGCGCCGAGCGGATCTGCTCGGCGCGCCGCAGTGGCGAACGAATTACCACCGCGGGCTGTTGCTTGAGGGGCAGCACCAACCCGTCCAAGCCTGTGACGTCTATCGCAAGAGCCTGAACCAGAACCCGGGTTACCGCCAGCCCATGGCGCGTCTGGTTGGTCTCAGTCATCAGCCGGACTGCGCGCGTGCCCTGCGCGCCGTTCGCCAATCCGACCAGCCCATGTCCTAAACAGACGCTCGAAGACCGAAAAACGGCCCTACATGGGCCGTTTTTTTGTTTGTGCTGGTTGGAAGGCGCTGCTGAAAACGCTGCAGGAGTCGAAAATGCAAAGAGTATTCGCAGCTCGATTCGCAAATTGGGAATATCGCATGCCAGCCGCGCATCTTCGCGCGATCAGGCTACGTTTGATATTCTATAACGCATTGATATGTATGGTAAAAATAGATTTTAATCGAATGGCCTGTGTCTGGCACGAGCCCTGCAATATAGATATCGCAGGACGCAGAAAGCCTTGGTTATCAGGCTAAATTACCGAACGGACTTTAAATCTAGACATTTTATTAAGGAATACCGCAATGAAACTGCAGAGCAAAGAAAGCCACAACAACCGTCGTCAGGCTGGATTCATCATGACCTCCGAACTCATCCTGCTGGTGACCATCATGGTGGTTGGCATGATCGTCGGTCTGGTTACGATGCGTGATGCCGCCACGGCCGAGATGGAAGACGTCGCCGAGGCCATCGGCCAGCTGGATCAGAGCTACGCCTTCAACGGTCTGAAGAGTGCCAATAACACCGCCCTGGTGGATGGCTCGAGCTACGGCGATGCCGTTGATCTGAACGCCGGCGACAACTCCGAGTTCACGTTTGTCGCCAACGACAATGCCGAAGGCGTGACCAGCATCGCTCCCGCCGCGGGATCGTCCAGCGCCGCTGCTGCGGGCACGCAGTAATCGCCACCCAAGCCAAGCGGCCCTTCGGGGCCGCTTGATTCCTCGCTTCAACCCGGAGTCCTGACATGAAATCCAAGACCAGAGGAAGTGCGACCGCCAGTATTGCCCTGTTTGTCACCTCGGGCCTGATGGCATCGGTGCTCGGGCTCCGACAATACGACCGGGTCACCTCCGTGCCGGCCTGGGTCACCAGTACACCGGTTCAGGCAGGCAATGTGTTGACGCGAGATCAATTGACCCAAACCCGGATTCCGCGGGATGAGGTCGGCATCGACAATCCCCAGGCGCTGATCGGCAAGCGCCTGCGCATCAGCAAGGATGCGGGTCAGGCGATCCAGCCCGAGGATTTGATCGTGCCGGCACCACCGCAGCAAAAGACCCTGGCGCAGCATGTTCCCCAGGGGCGGGTGCTCTACTCCTTGCCGCTGGGCAATCACGCCACCACGCCGTTAGCGCAACTACACGCCGGCGATCGGCTGGATGTGCTGGTCCGCGGACGGAATGGGGTTCGCACCGCCGCGACCGATGTCCGTCTGATCGGCGTACTCAAGCCGCGCGGGTCATTGCCGTCTACGGACGACAGCGGGCCCATCACCAGCTTGTTGCCGCAGCGTTCGAGCCGGCAGGCCGCGGCCAGCGGTCACACCACGCTGGTGCTGGCGGTGCAGCCGGAACACGTCTATCCGCTGGCGCATATTGCCGCCGCAGACCAGGTTTCCTTGGTTATCCATAGCGCCCTGGATGTCGCCTTGGGTCGCCAGGTGACGGTGACTCCGGCGCGCACGGAACGCCCGGTCGAGATCGTCGCCGGACTCGAGCGCTCCACTGTTTACGTCAATCGCTAAACGGAGATCGTCATGCTCAGACTGCTGGAAAATACCGAAGCGCGCCCGGTTGCTGTGCGCAGGCCAACCAACCTGCGCAATCTGCGACGCCAAGTGCATGCGCGGCTCATCGATTCACTGGACGGCGAGTCCTCAGACGCCCTGGATCGACCCGACGTCGTCAGCGAGCGCATCGGCGAGATTCTTTGGGACCTGTCACGGGAAACCGAACTGACGGTCTCCCTCCCCGAGCGTCGTCGGATCGAGTCGGAGATTCTTGACGACCTGAAGGGCATGGGCCCCCTGGCGTCCCTGATGCTGGACCGTGGCATCACCGACATACTCGTCAACGGACCCGACGAGGTCTGGATTGATCGCTGCGGCAAGCTGGAACGCACCGACCTGGCCTTCGATGACGATGCGCATCTACGCCGCTTCATTGATCGGCTGGTCGCCGGTCAGGGCCGTCATCTCGATGCCCGTCATCCGCAGGTTGATGCGCGCCTGCCCGATGGCAGCCGCCTGCATGCGGTGATTCCACCGCTTTGTCCACGGGGCGCGGTGGTATCGATCCGGCGGTTCCAGAATGAATCGCTGAAACCGCAGGATCTTGTTGCGCGTGGCATGCTGGATCAGGGCTTGCTGACCTTGCTGGAACTCGCGGTCGGCTGCGGGCAGAACATCGTCATCGCCGGGAGTGCCGGCGCCGGAAAAACCACGCTGCTGAACATGCTGTCGGGGTTCATCCCGGACAACGAGCGGGTGGTGACCGTGGAGGAAACCGCCGAACTGAAATTGGACCATGGCCACGTGATTCCGCTGGAAGCTCGTCAGCAGGTGGGCGAAGAGGCCCAGACCAGCCCGCTGCGAGAGCTCGTCCGCACCGCGTTGCGCATGCGCGCCGACCGGATCATTGTCGGTGAAGTGCGTGGAGGCGAGGTGCTGGACATGTTGCAGGCGATGAACGTCGGACATGACGGGAGTCTGACCACTGTTCACGCCAACAGCCCGCAGGATGTGCTGCGGCGTCTGGAGGCGCTGGCCCACATGGGCGACGCCGGCATGCCGCGCGAGACCATTCGGGACATGATCGGATCAGCCGTGCATCTGATTGTTCAGGTCATGCGCTTTCGGGATGGTCAGCGTCGCATCGTCAGCCTTTGCGAAGTGCATGACGACCAGGGCTCGCTAGAGGTCAACGAACTCTACCGCTACAAGCTGGCGCGGGCCGAAGTCGGCGGTGGCATCGTCGGCCAGCACGAATGCACCGGTCATCCGCCGCGTTTTCTGGAGCGTGCGCAGGTGCTGGGGTATCTGACACCCGATCGCTACACCGGACTGCGGGATGCCGTTTGAAGTTGCAGCATTTCTGGCCTGCCTGCTGGCGTGTGGGGTGAGTGCTTTGCAGCTGCGGCAGGTCTTTCGTGCCTCCGCGAGCGGCGACTCTGTTGTCGACGGTGCGCGCGAGTCCATGCCCCCCAATGCGTTACAACGGCTGGGGGCAGCGCTGCCCGGCCAGCCAACCGCGCTGGTCGTACTGGCGCTGATTCTGGTGCCGGGATTGCTGGCGGTCACCGCCGCCACGCTGCTCAAGCCGGACCTGCCATCGCTGGCAGGCGTCGTGGGTCTTGGCCTGCCCGCGCTCATGCTGCTGGTTCTGCGCGACGTCGCGAGTTGGCGCTGCCGTCACTTTGAAACCCAGCTGGTGGACGCGACCGATTTGATGAACGCCGCCGTGCAGGCGGGATTGAATGCACATGGGGCGATCGAGACGGCTTCGCTGTCGGGGCCGGCAAGCGTGCGCAGGGAGCTGGCTGAAGTGCTGGGCCGGCTGGATCTCGGATTGCCCATCGAGCAGGCGCTTAGCCGGATGCGTGAGCGCTACGACTGCGAAGGCACGCGTTTATTGACTCAGGCATTGGTCGTTAAGTGGCACGACGGAACCGACTTTCGCAGCTTGCTACGTGCCGTCAGCGCGTTGCTGCATGAGCGGTTGAAGCTACGCCGTCAGGTCGAAAGTCAATTGTCCGGCGCGCGCTATGCGGCGCTGTTTGCAGGGGCGCTGCCGTACTTGCTGATTCCGGTGTTTCTCTGGCGCCAGCCCGAATGGCTCGACGTGCTTTTGGAACACCCGCAGGGCGTGACACTGCTGCTGTCGGCGGCGTTGTGCCAGGTGGCCGGCTTCGTGTGGTTACGTCGAATCTTGAGGATGCAGGAATGAGCATGGTGACGATCTGGGTGGATTTGCTCGCTCTCGGGTTGATGATCGCCAGCGGCCTGCTGTTTTGGCGCATGGAGCGCAGCAGTCTGCGCCGCCCCGGCAACCGCCGCCGGGAAACCCTGGAAGGCGAGCCCCAGCGTGGCCTCTACCTCCGAGGCTTGCGGCAGGCAGGGCTGCATCCGCGACAGGCGTACCGCGTTTTCTGGGGGAGCAAGTTCACCCTCGCGCTACTGGCCGGGTTGCTGGCCCTGGAGTGGACCGACGGCACGCGACCGGTGACGGTCGTGGCGTGTGTGCTGGCCGCGGGTTTTGTGCCGGATCTCTGGTTGCTGCTGCGGCGGCATCAGCGGCGCCAACGCATTCGTCAAAGCCTGCCGTTTCTGATCAGCCTGATTGTCGCGTATCTGCGTTCCGGTGTGCCATTGACACAGGCATTGAGCCAGGTCGCCCGGCTTCGCCCCGATTCTCAGGACCCGCTGGGCCAGGAGATGGAGCTGATCAGCCGCGAGATCAACGCCGGCCGTGACCGCAATGTCGCCTTTTCGCACTTGGCTGCACGCACGGGAGTGCCGGCCACGGAACGTCTCGCCGCCGTGCTTCGTGTTGGCCATGAGGCGGGCGCCCCGATTGCCGACACCCTCGACGCCCAGGCCCGACTGCTAGGCCATGAACAGGCGCAGCAGGTCACCGAGCTGACCCAGCGCAAGTCGATGGAGCTAATGCTGCCAATGGTGCTCGTCTGCTTCCCCATGTTTCTGGTGCTGGTCATGTTCCCGGCAGCCATCCAGCTAATGGATGTGCTCGGCATGATTGGCGAATTGTTCTAGGCACGATCAAGGTTCTGATGCAGATGACACAGACTCATACGCGCTTTCGCGCCGCCACGCGCCGCCAGGGCGGATTCATCATCACCGTCGAGCTCTTGTTGATCGCGACCATTCTGGTCATCGGTTCCATCGTCGGTGTCATCGCGATTCGGGACGCCCTGGTCAAGCGCATCGCCCAGCAGCGGTCTCAGGCGGTGCTCGTCATCGACGACGGCGGCCGGGTGCTGGGCGAGGCCCTGGGTTTTGACGAACACGAAGCGCCCCTGGTGAGCTACATCGATCGCACGGTGCCACCCGCTGTGCCAGACCCCGATCATCGCAACTACCGAGCATTGATCGGCGTCCGCGACGACCGGTTCACCACCCGGGAGCCGGTGTATTACTCCGGCGAGAACTGCACGGGGACACCGTGCATGAAGCTCGCCAGCGACGAGGACACCGACAACATCGGTTTCGATGGTATCGCCGGGACTGGTGCGGTGAGTTACCTGTATGGCGTGCAGAATTCGCCGACCTACGGGATTGGCGCATCGCCGAGTGGTCTGCGTGGCGACCTGTATCGCAGCACCGACCAGTTCTGTCCGGTGGAGGTATCCGAGATCCGTTCGCGCTATCTGTCGCAGCGCGTGGTGTCCGGCTCACCTTGCGAAGCCTTCCAGCTCGGTCAGCCCGGCGAGCCGGAAACATCCTGCCTCGCCGATCTTGGCGGGGTTTGCAACTGCCCCGCTGGCTACGATGATCAGGGCGACATCCTGACCCGCTATCTCGAGCCCATTGATGCCTTGTTGACCACCACGACGACGGCATTGAATGAGGTGTTGCTCGGTGCGGTGCCCGCGGTCGACGTCGGCGAGGTGTGCTGTCCGTCGGGAACGCGCCTGCGGGACGACGGTAATCTGGTCAATGCGGTCGTCTACACGCTGCTGACTAACGCGCTGGATGACCTGGGGCTGCTGGACGGACTGGTGGGCGGGCTCGTCGACGCCATCCTGCAGCCACTGGCGGGTGATCTCTATTGCGAGACCAACGCCAGCCTGCAGGCGGCGCAATGGGTGCCCGACCCCAACGACAACGGCCTGAATGCACTGGATCGATTCACGCCCCCCTTTGTCATCAATCTGCCCATGGATCAGGGAGCCGACAGCGACACGTGGATCTCCACACCGCCTGATGGCGAAGGATTGAATACCACGCCCTGATCGTCCTTTTTATCAATCAATCCAGGAGTACCACCATGCATCTTTCCCAACTGCCGCGTCAGCTGCTCCGGGTTTCCGTGCTGTTATTGCTGGCGCATCGGGTGAACGCGGCGCCGCAGGACGTCGTCACCACCGAAGCCGAGGATTTGGCCGAAGCGCTGGAACAGCTTGACCAGAGTTTCCAGTATCCGGGGCTGCGCAGCGGTCACGGCACCGCGACGGTCGGCGGGGCTCGCTACCGTGATCAGCCCACGCCGCAGTCAGGTCCGGTGTCGGCGCCCACGGGTCAAGAGCTGCCCCAGATTGGCGTCGAAGTACCGGAAACAGATCAATAGCCAGCGCCATACGCTGGCGGCTTTACGACGGCGGGCCGCGCGGCACCCACGTAAAAAACGGGGTATCCGGAATCTACTGTGGACGGGGTAAGCAGCGCTGGAACTCGTTCCTTCTCACGCATGTGGATTTTCGTGGTTTATGCCAAGTCACGGCAGATTCAGAGGATGTGGGTTCTCAGAACGCCTATTCGAAGTAACCCGCTTCCAGAAGCCCACAGAGCCTAGGAATATGGGGGCCATAGTTGATTGTCCGGCTTTCAGTCGTCGAAGCAGCAGCCCGGGTGTGACGTCAATCTTGCACCGATAACGGCGCCGCTCTATCTCGATCAACACGCGCTTACCATGCATCGGTGTATCGATGAACTCTTGTCGTTGGCGCCCGTGCCCTTGCATGGTATCGCGTTGACACTGCGGGCAGCAGGCCGGTTCGGCCTGCCCGTCTGCTAGCCCCCGGTAATGATCGCCTAAGTCATCGATTTCTAAGGCTTGGAGTGGCGGCAGGTTTAAGAAGTCCTGAATCATTCTGGCTCCAAGTTCGGCCGTATCTCAGTCGCTGGCACACATTTTGGAGCATCACTTCGCCTCTCCGATCACCTGACTGCCGGGCACGACCGTGATGCCCTGACCAGTGCGTGGCGGTCTCCATGCCCGCCCAATTCGGGCGCCCACAGGGCTGGCGGGGCACACAGCCCATAGCTATGGTGACATTCGGCTGTATTTAGGCGAGATCGTCTGCAGTACGGCATCGCGTACCGCACCCGGTCGCTCCATGGGCAGGAAATGGGTCGTTCCGGAGAGGACACTCACCTCAGCCATCGGTAGCACGGTGCGCAGGCGTTGCCGCGCCCGGTGCGAGAAGGTTG
>CALBOV010000299.1 GCA_937896565.1 uncultured Salinisphaerales bacterium | reverse complement strand
TAGACCGCCCCTCATGAATTGCTCTTTGGCGTCGCGAATAGATTCCAAGTCCCGCTCAACGATTGGTAATCGCATCGCATTAAACGCCTGCCTAACCTGATCGAGATCATTCCAATCATTCATGGACGTCCTCTCCTCGACTTACTTTCGTCGTCGATGCCGACTCGTCGCCGGCATTCCCTCCCCGTTTGACGGCAGGATGATGTCATACATCTCTCACAAGTTCATCTCTTGACGATGAATGGCAAGTTCTGCTCCAGATGAGCGGAGTTAGAAGCAAGATGAAGGGAGTATCTGACCATTTTCTCCACGATCGTTGTTTAGCGTCGAGCTGGATCCGTATGGGTTCGCATTGGCGAACGCTTACATAACGCGGAGCCTCAACTCACGCGGCCTCTAAGGATGGGGCAAAATCCTAACGCCAGAACAAGCGTTCACCTTTTGTGCCAGCCTCGTGACATTCACATACCCTCGTAGTGTCCGGTGAACTGCTGGGCAACAAGCGAAAAATCAATCAGAAAACGTCGTAAGTGACTGATTAAATTACTATATTAAAGTTCTTCTTCAATCCTGTATGCTGGGGCGCGGCGGCTAATTGACACTCAAGGCCTGATTTCGCACGCTGAGTCCAAGTGCCGAACCGCGCGTCCTCGGTGTTACCGGCTCAGTGGCTCCAGGAAGGACCAGATCAGGTCCGTCGCGGCGAATTCGCGACTGATGCGACCCAGCGCTAGGGTCGTGATGCTGGTGTAGGGGTCGGTATCCGGCCACGCGTGGCCGCCACCGATGATGCTGTACAGGCGCACGTCGCCCGAGCCGATGCAGCCAGTGGCGCGTTGCAGTTCGACCTGCGTGTTGTCGTCGGCAGTATCGGGAAGGCTCTCGATGGTGGCGTCACCGGCGCATCCATTGAACCCCGCCCACAGGTCGAACATGTCCTGCGCCGAGAGCAGGCCAAGCGGGTTGGCGTACAGAACGATCAGGTCGCTGGTGCCGCGGATCAGCAGAGCCGGCACCGGGACGGTGGGCTGGCAGCTCTGGGCCAGTGTGTTGCGCATGGAGCCGACGACCGACGCGAAGCCGGCGATGGATTCGGCGCGTTCGCAGGCATAGCGCGCCGCCATGAAGCCGCCATTCGACATGCCGGCCATGGTGATCCGCGACGGGTCGATCGGGGCGTCCGAGATCATCATGGCGATGACATCGTCGAGAAAGGCGATGTCGTCTACGGAGGAGGGCGCGGCAGGATCGTCATTCCACTGGCCCGCGACACCATCGGGCAGCACCAGCCATACGCCATGGTCGGCCGCGAGCCGGCCGATCCGGGTCAGGTTGGCCATGTTCTCGTTGGTGCCGCCGGAGTAGTGCAGCAGGACCAGCACCGGCGCGTTGGCGACCATGGCCTCGGGCTGGATGATCCGCACGGTGCGGTCCAGCCCGCGCGACGGAAGCGTGACTTCGTAGGAGAGCGTGCCGGGCGTGGCGTCGAGGTACTGGCCCCGGGTGCGCGTGATGCCGCGATCCAGACCTTCCAGCGCCCGGTCGCGTGCCTCGGCTAGGCGGCCGCTCAGCTGCGCGACGGTTTCGCCAACGCGATCACCCACATCCGAGTCACATGCACAAAGGAATGCGCACAGCGCGAGCACAGCCAGCCGTCGGATCATTGGTTTTGTCCTGGGGGGAACGAATCAGCGTTCGGGGCCGCAGGCGCAAGCGCCACGATCAGGGGTGTGATCGCCGTGCGGCTGTGCCCAGCCTAACCGTCCGGGGCGGCCTGGGATGTCGCGCAGCTTCCACGGTCGGTGTCAGATATTGCTGACTTGTGCCTTGAGCGACGGGTGGTCCGTCACACGATCTGATAACGCCCCGGCTTGTGATTGACGGCGATGATGGTGTTCATCGCGATGGCGCCGCCGATGGACAGCAGCAACATGGGCAGGGAGACCAGCAAGAAGCCGATGAGGACGATGCAGCAGTCCACGCCCATCTGCACCTTGCCGGCGCGAACGCCGTAGCGCTTTTGCAGGTAGATGGCGAGGATGCCGACCCCGCCAAGGCTGGCGTTGTGGCGGAACGTGATGAGCATGCCGATGCCGACCAGCACGCCGCCTCCGATGGCCGCGAAGGCCGGATCGAGGTGTTCGAAGCGGATCAGGTGATCCAGCTGGTCGGCGAAGACCGACACACTGGTGACGGCCACCAGGGTGTTGGTGGCGAACCGCCAGCCCAGCGTCTTGATGCCGAGGACGTAGAAGGGCAGGTTCATGACGAAGAACACCTGACCGAAGCTCACCGGCGCAATGGTGCTGATGCTCAGCGCGAGCCCTGCGGTGCCGCCGGTCAGCAGGCCCGCGAGCTTCATCATGTAGATGCCCATGCCGACCAGCACGGCGGAACAGACTAGCGCGAACAGGTCTTCGAACAGTGAATGTCGAGGTGGGCGGACTTTATCGGTCATGCTCGCGGCGTTACTCTGGTGTCGTTATCGGGCCTGAGCGGCGTAAGCAAGATCAGCGCCGTCACATGGTCAGGTTCTCGTACGCAGGTCAGGGATCGAATGGTCATACATCGAATCCTGCGACGGGTCCGGATGGGCACACGAATTGCTCAACTCAGTGTTGTGAGCGATTTTGGCGATTCGCAACGGGAGAACCCAGATGCTGAAGGCGGTTGAACGATGTTCGCAGGAGCCCCGTGTGGTTGCTCAGCGCCGCCGCCCGCTGACCATGCAGGCCAATTCGCAGCGTGGATTGTATTGGAACTGGATGATCTGTCTGGGTGACGCCTGCGGTTTCTCCCCCGACCAGATGCATGAGTTCGTCGCCCGCGCCTTCCTGGGGCAGGGGATGCTCGCCGTTGGGCAGTTCGATACTCCGCGAGCCCGCATGCTGAACGGTCTGGACCCCATCGAGTTCGCCGATCTGCTGCAGAACATCTACGACTGGGCCGACAGCGTGTTCGGCGTGACGCTGTTCTGGCCGGATGACGTCAAGATCCGGGCGGTCTGGGACGCGTTGTCGGAGCACGAGCAGCGCCGCCTGTCGAAGAAGCACGGCCTGGCGCCGAACTGGGCTCAGGTCTGAGCTGACTGGCGGGAGCGAGCGCGGCTTGTCGCTTGCACCGACGGTTCAAGCGTGTGCTGGCGCGACGTCATCAAAAGCAGTGCGTCGATTCGCCTGATAGCAGGCGGCAAGGCTGCAAGATGGTCTTGGCGTCGTTGAGACTTCGTGCGGATTGATGGCTGCGACCGGGCGTTCCAAAGGCTCTGCAACGCACTTGTCCTGACAGATCGGCCCGCGTGGGAAGCGCGAAGAAAATGGTGGCCAAGGGCGGAATCGAACCACCGACACGAGGATTTTCAATCCACTGCTCTACCAACTGAGCTACTTGGCCATCAGGATTTGCTTGCGGTCGACGGCTTGCGAAGGGCGAAGGCATCGAACGTCGCTGCTGTCGGTGAGCGGATCACCAAGCGTCGCAGCGGTCGCGTATTAAAGCGGCAAAGCCCCCAAAAATCAACCGTCTTCCGTGGGCGGCACGTAGCCGGTCTCGGTGAGGTCGCCGCCGAAGAAATACTTCTCCATTTCTTTCATCAGGAAATCGCGGGCCTTGGGGTCGGCCAGCGCCAGCCGGTACTCGTTGATCAGCATGGTCTGGTGCGACAGCCACTGCATCCAGGCGTCCCTGGACACGCTGGCGTAGATTTTCTGGCCCAGTTCTCCGGGGACGGGGGGGCGGTCCAGGCCGGGGAGTTCGGCGTTGAGCCTGGCGCATTGAACGGTTCGGGTCATGAGCTTGCATCCTGTTCGATCAGGCGGCGGATGGGCGCGGGCAGGCCCGGCAGCGCATCCGTTGCGTACCAGGCCAGATTGTCCGCATCCCGGACTTCGAATGAAACCGTGCTGCGAACGCAGACGGGTTGCAGCTCCCAGGTGAAGTGACTCAGCTCGTGCGTCAATGGCTTGGGTTGACGCAGTGTCGTGCCGTCTTCGAGTTGT
>CALBOV010000298.1 GCA_937896565.1 uncultured Salinisphaerales bacterium | reverse complement strand
TCAGCATCGCTGCAAACGCCAAGTAGGGGATGGCAGTCGGATCAGGGAAGCGAGTCTCGACACGCTTGCCTTTCGGGCTAGCGGTGTACGGAATACGAATAGACGCAGAGCGGTTACGGGCGCTGTAAGCCAGCATGACCGGTGCTTCGAAGCCCGGCACCAGACGCTTGTACGAGTTGGTAGAAGCGTTGGTGAAGGCGTTCAGGGCACGAGCGTGCTTGATGATGCCGCCAATGTAGTAGAGGGCCATTTCGGACAGACCCGCGTACTCGTCACCGGCGAACTGGTTGTCGCCATCCTTCCAGAAGGACTGGTGAACGTGCATGCCGGAACCGTTGTCACCGACCAGCGGCTTGGGCATGAAGGTCGCGGACTTGCCGTAGGCGTGAGCCACGTTGTGGATCACGTACTTGAGTTCCTGAACCTCATCGGCCTTCTTGACCAGGGTGTTGAACTTGACGCCGATCTCGTTCTGGCCGGCGTTCGCCACTTCGTGGTGGTGAACTTCGACTTCCTGACCGATGGCTTCCAGGGTGTTGCACATGGCAGCACGGATATCGTGGAAGCTGTCGATCGGCGGGACCGGGAAGTAGCCGCCCTTCAGACGCGGACGGTGACCCAGGTTGCCGCCTTCCGGCGTGGAATCGGTCGCCCAGGCACCTTCTTCGGAAGAGATCTTGAACATGGAACCGTTCATCTCGTTCTTCCAGTGCACTTCGTCGAAGATGAAGAATTCCGGCTCCGGACCGAAGAAGGCGGTGTCGCCCAGACCGGTGGACTTCAGGAATTCCTCGGCGCGCTTGGCGACGGAACGCGGATCGCGCTCATAGCCCTGCATGGTGGCCGGCTCGATGACGTCGCAACGCAGCACCAGGGTGGTGTCTTCGGTGAACGGGTCGAGGAAGGCAGTGCCGTCGTCCGGCATCAGGATCATGTCGGATTCGTTGATGCCCTTCCAACCTTCGATGGAGGAACCATCGAACATCTGGCCGTTCTCGAAGAATTCCTCATCCACTGTACGCGCCGGGATGGAGACGTGCTGCTCCTTGCCCTTGGTGTCGGTGAAGCGCAGATCAACCCACTTGACTTCGTGTTCTTCAATCAGGGCAAGTGTCTTCTCAGCCATGGTAATTCTCCGATGGAGCCGGCGGCTCTGGTTACAGTTGGTGTCAGCGTTGTCTGGGGTTATTGCTCTATTTTGTAAGCCTTTTCTCTCATGGTCGGCGTCGTTATGCCAGCCATCAGACAGGATGCTCTAACAATGCAGCGAGCGTGCCAGAATGGCGCACGCCGCATCGCTCATTTCAGTAAGCTCATGAATATGCTGAAAAAAAACATCACCATCTTCATGCATGCAGCACGAAAACCCGACCAAAGATGGGCCGACAAGGTGCAAAAATTCTTGCCGCGCAGTGCAGATTCATCATTTGAGTGCACCAAAAAACGCCATTGCTCCACATTGGTGCAAAACACTGAATCCCGGGGATTTCTCCGCTCACACCCGATGATCACGTCAGCATCACATTGCGGTCATTTCTTTCTTTCATCCTCATGTTTGCCTCGACTCACAAGTTTTTTTCATCCGCGACAAGGGCGCGGAAAAGACTTGAGAGACAACCATTTGGGCACTTCAGGCCAATTGAAGGCACTCGCTGACTCGCCTCGTGAATGCACGATGCTGGCAGGAGGCATGCCATGCCCCCTATAATGCGCCCCAAATCACAAGCGCCCGGTACGCGAGCGCCCATTTTCCGCACAGGTTCCCGTCGTGATCGAGAAACTTCGCAACATAGCCATCATCGCCCACGTTGACCACGGTAAAACTACCCTGGTCGACAAGCTCCTGAGTCAGTCTGGCACCCTGGACCGCAAGGCCGAGGGTCAGGAACGCATCATGGATTCCAACGACCAGGAAAAAGAGCGCGGCATCACCATTCTCGCGAAGAACACCGCGATCCAGTGGAACGACTACCACATCAACATCGTGGATACCCCTGGGCACGCTGACTTCGGTGGCGAAGTCGAGCGCGTGATGTCCATGGTCGATTCCGTGCTGCTGCTGGTCGATGCCGTCGATGGCCCGATGCCGCAGACTCGCTTCGTGACCCAGAAGGCATTCGCCCAGGGCCTGAAGCCGATCGTCGTCGTCAACAAGATCGACCGTCCTGGCGCGCGCCCTGACTGGGTCATCGATCAAATTTTCGATCTATTCGACAACCTCGGCGCCACCGACGAGCAGCTCGACTTCCCGATCATCTACTGCTCGGCG
>CALBOV010000297.1 GCA_937896565.1 uncultured Salinisphaerales bacterium | reverse complement strand
GGCTGCGGTCTGCTGGCGATGCTGTTGCCGCCGCTGCGCGAGGAACAGCTCGCCCGCCTGGTCGACGATATGGAGTTGTTCGCGCTGGGTTACAGCTGGGGCGGCTACGAGAGCCTGATCCTGCCGACCGACCCCCGGCCGCTGCGCTCGGCAACGACCTGGGACCGGCCGGGGAGCCTGATCCGCCTGCACATCGGCCTGGAGGCGGTCGAGGATCTGATCGCCGACCTGGATGCCGCGTTCACACGGCTGCGCGAGTTTGGGAGTTAGGGAATCAGTGCTTCCCTAGGACTTGCGCCAGAAGTCGGCGCCCTTGATCTCCAGGGCGTCGGGGTCGAACACCGGGTCCTTGCCGGCCTTCTTCTGCGCTTCGTAATCCTTCAGCGCCTTCAGCGCGGGGCGCTGAACGATCAGGATGGCGACGATGTTCAGCCAGGCCATCAGGCCCACGCCGATGTCGCCCAGCGCCCAGGCCAGTCCGGCGCTGCGGACCGTGCCGTAGGTCACGGCGGCGAGGATCGCGATGCGCAGCACCAGCACCATCCACGCGCGGTGCACGTGCCGGTTGATGTAGGCGATGTTGGTTTCCGCCATGTAGTAATAGGCGACGATGGTCGTGAACGCGAAGAACAGCAGCGCCACGGCGACGAAGCCCGCGCCCCAACCGGGCAGCACCGACTCCACCGCCGCCTGCGCGTAGCCGGGGCCGGCGGCAACGCCCGGCAGCGTCTCCACGATGGCCGTGCCGGTCGCGTCCATGACGTTGTAAAGCCCGGTGGACAGGATCATGAACGCGGTCGCCGAGCAGACGAACAGCGTATCCACGTACACCGAAAACGCCTGCACGTAGCCCTGTTTGGCGGGGTGTGACACCTCGGCGGCCGCCGCCGGGTGCGGGCCGGTGCCCTGACCGGCCTCGTTGGAATAGATGCCTCGCTTCACGCCCCATTCCACGGCCAGACCCAGCACCGCGCCGAACGCGGCCTCGGTTCCGAACGCCGAGCCCAGAATCAGGCTGACCACGCCGGGCAGCTTGTCGATATTCAGGAACAGGATGACCAGCGCGACCAGCATGTAGGCCAGCGCCATGAACGGGACGACGAGCTGGGTGAAGTGCGCGATGCGATGCACGCCGCCGAAGATGATCATGCCCAGCCCGATGACGATGATCGCCGCCGTCACCGTGGGCGGCACGCCCCAGGCCTCGGTCATGCCGATGGCGATGCTGTTGGCCTGGACGCCGGGGAGCAGCAGCCCGGTCGCGATGACCGTCGCCACCGCGAAGATCCACGCGTACCAGCGCTGGCCCATGGCCTTTTCGATGTAGTACGCCGGGCCGCCGCGGTAGGTGCCCTGATCGTCCTTTTCCTTGTAGATCTGCGCCAGCGTGGATTCCACATAGGCGGTGGACGCGCCGAGGAACGCCACGACCCACATCCAGAACACCGCGCCGGGCCCGCCAAAGGTGATGGCGGTGGCCACCCCCGCGATATTGCCGGTGCCGACACGGCCGGACAGCGACATCGCCAGCGCCTGGAACGGCGACACACCGGCCTTCGATTCCTTGCCGTCCAGCAGCAGGCGGATCATCTCGCCGAAGCCGCGTATCTGCATGAACCGCGTGCGGATCGAGAAGTACAGGCCCGCGCCCAGGCAAAGGGCGATGAGCGCGCGGCTCCAGATCAGATCATTGAGTACGCCGACGACGGCTTCCATGGGGGTTGTCCGGTTTTTGGATGGGGCGCCGGGTCGGCAAGCAAGAATCGTTGCAGGTCAGACGCCGCCGAAGCGCATGGACAAGTCCACGGCCGTCACGTTCTTGGTCAGCCCGCCGATGGAGATGCGATCGACGCCGGTGTCGGCCACGTCACGCACGTTGCTCTGGTCGATGCCGCCGGAGGCCTCCACGAGCACCTTGTTGTGCGCATGCCGGCTGTGCTGGGCAACCATGTTCACCGCGCGGGCGAGCAGGTGGGTTTCGAAGTCGTCGAGCAGCAGGATGTCGGGCGGGGCCATGCACTTGAGTGCTTCCTCGACGTCGCCGATGGTCTCGGCCTCGGCGATCACCGGCACCTTGGCGTAGGTCATCCTCGCCTGATGGATGGCCGCCCCGAGTCCGCCCGCCGTGGCCACGTGGTTTTCCTTGACCATGACGGCGTCGTAGAGGCCGAAGCGATGGTTGATGCCGCCGCCGCAGCGCACCGCGTACTTCTGCGCCGTGCGCAGCCCGGGCAGGGTCTTGCGGGTGTCGACGATCTTCGCCTTGGTGCCCTTGACGCGGTCGACGAAGCGACGGGTCTGCGTTGCCGTACCCGACAGCAACTGCAGGAAATTCAGCGCCGTGCGCTCGCCGGTGAGAATCGATCGCGCCGGCCCTTCGAGCCGGACGAGTTCCTGGTCCGGGCGGACATAGTCGCCATCCTTCGCCAGCCAGGTCAGCTTCACGGCCGGATCGAATTCGGTGAACACCGCGGTGAACCAGGCCGTGCCGCAGAGCACGGCGGATTCGCGGCTGACCACTGTCGCGGTGGCGCCGGTGGACTCGTCGATCAACGCGGCGGTGCGGTCGCCATCGCCAACATCCTCGGCCAGCGCGGCCTTGACCATGGGTTCGATGTCGGACGCGGGCGGATGCTCGCGGTTGAAGTCGGTGGACGGTGGGTCCAGCGGGTTATACATGTGAAAGATCAGTCCCCCAAGACAGGCGCGCTATTCTGTCGATGTGCGCCGATCGGCGCAATTCGCCGGCAGATCGGTCTCCGATCGCGCCAGACGCAGGCCGGCGAAGATGTGGCGCATGTCCGGGGTGTAGAAGTTGCGAAAGCTGTCGCGGCGGATGTCCGGCTCGGTCCAGCGTGAGCCACCCTTGAGCACGGCGTGCCGCCCGTCACACCAGGGAAGGGTGTACTCCGGATAGGGGAACGGACGAAAACCCGGGAAGGGGTACAGCGCGTTTTCGCACCACTCCCAGACCTCGCTCACCTGGTCCAGTTGCGGACGGGCGGCCAGCCACTCCAGTTCATGCGGCAGCCGGGCGCCAGCCCAGGTGGCGAAGGCCAGCGCCTCGTGCTGGCTGATCCCGTAGACCGGGGCATCCTGCTTCGGTGGCGCGGCGCTGCCGTCCGGTTGCACGGCGAGCCAGTCTCCCCGGTCGCCCCGCCAGTGCATCGGCCACGGGGTTTGCAGCGACTGTCGCCATGACCAGCCGGACGCCGTCCACCATTCGGCGCGTTCGTAGCCACCCGACTCCATGAACGCCAGCCACTGGCCATTGCTGACGGGCCGGGTCGCGATCTGGAAGGCGGGCAGCCTGACGCGATGGGCGCCGAGTTCGTTGTCGTAGGGCGCGGCGCAGCCGGGAGCGTGTCCCGGCTCCAGTGATTGTTCGGGCGTGGACAGCCAGGTGAAATCAGCTGCCCGTGATCGCAGCGGATGTCCGCTCGCATCCGGCGTGGGCTCGGCGATCGCCCAGGCCTGCTGCGCCATGCGCAGGGTCTCCAGGTGCTGGGCGTAGTGCTGGATCAGGAATCCCAGCAGGTAGTGATCGCCGATCATGCCGTGACGTTGACGGCGAGCGTAGGCCAGCTCCCAGGCCGAGTCCGCGGCGGCGCTCATGTCGTCGCACCAGGTGAGCAGCCTGTCGATGGAGGGCAGCCGGGTGCCGCGTTCGGTTTTCGGGCAGCGCTCCGGCAGATAAAGCGAGGCATGGTCCGCCAGGTCCGCGCCATCGCCCAGCACCCGTTCACGCAGCCACAGAGACTCGACGAAATGCGTGTGTCCGACGTGCCAGGCAGCCGGACTGAGCATTGGATGCACCTGCCGGTTGACGGCCTCTTCGGGAAACATCTTGAGCACGTTCCGGACCCGGGTGCGCAGGGTCCGGAGCCGGGTCAGCTCGACGGCCGGACGCGTTTCGGCGGTCAGGGTCACGGATGGTTGTGGGTCGATATCGCGGCCAACATGCGGCCATCTTCGTCGAAGACAGCCCTGTTTTCGGGAAACAAATCCATTCGCGGGAAATCGAAACCAAAAATCACTGGCATCATGAGGACATTGTCATTTTGAGGCCACAAAAAGGGGTCGCCACGGCACATGGTTTGCTCGGAAGCTCACCACCTTGGTCCGGCGAGGCGGCATCGGGTTCCGTGCGACATGGAACCGCCGCCCCGGACGATTGTGTGTCGAAGACGATGGGGGCTCAATGAGCGACAAGAATGCAACGCGCCGGCTGGCGCGATGGGATGTGCTGGCAGCCGGTCTGGTGCTGAGTGCCGCGGTGGCTGTGCTGATCTGGCAGGCGCCATGGCAATCGGGAACCAGTCTGGTCGCCTCCGGCGACTGTCCGCCCGGCTACCGGCTGCAGGATCCGGTCGCTTACGCGCGCGAGTTCAACGGCCGGCTCAGCGACGAACATGTTGCCAAGATTCACGAGATCTTCGGCGAGCAGGTCTGCGCCTATGGCCGCCTGCCCGAGACGCTGACCGACATCGACCGCTGGGGCAGTGTTGCCCAGCAGGCCGCCGCCGCTCCGTTGAGCCATGTTCCGCCCGGTGCCGGTCGGGCCGCCTTCGAGCAGAAGCAGGCGATGGTGTCCTTGCAGGCCAAGGTCGCGAACGCCGATGGCGTCTGGGAGAACTACGGCTCCGGTCCGCAGATCGCGCTGGACGAATATGTCGACGGGTCTCGTGACGGCATTCCCTCCGTGGCCGGCCGGGTCGACGACTTCGCCTATGACGAAGCCGGCAAGCGATTGTTCGCGGCGGTGGGCACCGGTGGCGTGTGGATGAGTGAGGCGGTGGACGGCGATGTCGGCACCTTGGCTGATCACTGGATCGATATCGGCAAGAACATGCCGACGACAGTGGCCTCCGCCGTGGCCTGGACCAACTGGCAGGGCGGTCGGCTGCTGATTCTCACCGGCGAGCACGTGCAGGGCGGCAATACCTACGTCGGCCTGGGTGCGTTCTGGTCCGACGATCTCGGCGAGACCTGGCATCAGGCGGAGGGCGCGCCCGATGCCGTCGGCGCATCGACGCTGGCCGTGGACAAGGCACATCCGAATATCGTCTACGCCGCGACTCACAAGGGCTTGTTCCGCTCCACCGATGGCGGCGAGAGCTACGTTAACGTCAATCTGCCGGTGTCCGAGGATTGTGCCGGCGTGGTCGAGTATGACGGCCCCTGTCAGCTGGCCAACGTGGTCACCGACGTCGTCGTCCAGGCACCCGGCGGCACGTCCGCCCTGGGGCTGGATACCGTGCTGGGCCCCGGCGTGGTCTGCGAGGCGGCGGGTTGCTCGGTGCTGGCCGCGGTGGGGTATCGCGGCGGGAACGGCGCGACCTACGCCGACGGAACCTCGCACGCGCCCGGCAACGGGCTTTACCGGTCGCCAACGGGTGAGCCGGGCACCTTCGTCCGTATCGACAGTCCGGCACCGCTGGATGCCGTGACCGGCGGGATACTCCCGCTCGGGTTCGCCCCGCAGTCACGGATCGGGCGTATCGAACTCGGCGCTGCGATCGGCCCGGAGCAGGATCACAACTACGTCTACGCCATCGTGCAGGACGCGGTTCTGCTCAACGGTGGCTTCCCGCTGCTGGACCTGCCCACCGAGGAAGGGCTGGCGATTCCCCTGGATTGCGGGTCGCTGATTCCGGAGAACGTCGATGATGTCTATCGCGACCTCTGCGAAATCCTCCTGGGCTCGCTGAATCCGACGACCATCAACGGCCTTTACGTCTCCCCGGACTTTGGCGAGACGTGGACGCGTCTGGCCGACGACATCAACCTGACCTACACCACCCAGGCGTCGGGTTCGACGCTGGCTGTCGTGGTGCCGCTGGGCATCGGGCCCGGTGTTCAGGCGTGGTACGACCTGTGGGTGCAGCCTGATCCCACCTTGCAGGATGTCGCGCTGCATGCGCCGACGCGGGTGGTCTTCGGCATGGAGGAGGTCTGGAAGAACACCTTGTCCGGCCTGCCGCCGGTGCCGATCATCGACCAGGTGATCGACGACCTGGCCGCCGAGCTGGGTCTGGAGGCCGCGCTGGAGGAACTGAGCCTGGGGCTGCTGCCCGTGGTGGGTCTGGTCGAGCAGCTGCCGGTGTTGGACTGGGAGGTGTTCGGGACCTATTTCGCCGGGGAAACCTGCCTCTACCTGATCGGACAGATCGGGCCGGCAGTGCCGATCTGCCCGACCTACGATGGCCTGATCAACGGCACGACCACCCACCCCGACCAGCATGACGGCATCTTCATTCCGGATGACGAACGTGGCGGCGTGTGGCTGATCGTCGGCAACGACGGCGGCGTGTACAAGCAGTACAGCTCCAATCCGATC
>CALBOV010000296.1 GCA_937896565.1 uncultured Salinisphaerales bacterium | reverse complement strand
GGCCCGGCCCGAGGCGGGCAGGCTGGCCATCGCCGCGTTGGCTCCCGTGGGAATCATCAGCACCTGGCCGATGCGAATCTGGTGGCCCGACAGCTTGTTGATCGACCGGAACACCGAAACCGTGGTGTCGAAGTCCTCTGCCAGCTCGCTGAGCGTGTCGCCCGCCTGCACCTTGTGACGGTTCCAGGTGACACGCCGGGAGGCGGGCAGGCGTTTCAATGCCAGCGAAAATGCGCCGGCCTTGTCCGTCGGCAGCAGCAGGCGGTGTGGACCGTCCGGGTCGGTGGCGAACGAGTTGAATGCGGGATTCAGCCGCTGGATCTCGTGCAACGGCAGCTGCGCCAGCTCGGCCGCCTGCGGCAGGCCCAGTTGACCGGGTAACTCGACCGCCACGGTCTTCGGCGCCGGGCTTACTCGGGGCAGCTTGATGCCGAAGGTTTCGGGCCGGGCGAAAATCTCCGCCAGGGCGAGGATGCGGGGCACATAGGCTTCGGTCTGCGGCGGGAGGTCCAGCGACCAGAAATCGGTGGGGCGACCCGCCTTGCGGTTGCGCGCGATCGCGCGTCGCACGCGGCCTTCGCCGGCGTTGTAGGCGGCCAGCGACAGCAGCCAGTCGTCATGAATGTCGTTGAGATAGCGCAGGTAGCGGATCGCCGCCTCGGTGGATGCGATGACGTCGCGGCGACCGTCGTACCACCAGCTCCTTCGCACACCGAAGCGGTCCGCGGTATGCGGCATGAACTGCCACAGTCCCGCGGCGGTGCCGGAGCTGAATGCGTTCGGATCGAAGCCGCTTTCAAGAAAGGGAATGCAGATCAGCTCCGCCGGCATGCCCGCCGCTTCGAGCTGGCGCGCGATGATCGCCAGATAGGGTTCCGCGCGATTGACCAGCGTCCGGATCTCATGAGGCCGGGATGCGAAGTCGTCCGCCCAGTAGCGCACGTCCTCGTGGTCGTGGCTGCCGATCTGGTAGTGATCCGCCAGATCGTCCCAGAGGTCGTCGGCGTGCGCGCTGCTGGCAACAAGAAACAGCGCGGCGGCTAAAAGTCGTCGAACAATCACGTGATGGGTTTCTTGGCTCCCCGGGGCGACCGGGATTGTGTTGCACCTGCGGGTCGCGCACAAGCGGGCGTCCCTTCGTTATGCTACCGGGATGGACCGCACGCACCGGCAAGAAGTTCGACTGGGCGACCTGCAACGGTGGCGGGCGACGACCCGTGGCCGCAATCTTGACGCACTGGAGCGCGCGCGGGTCGAGGCGGTTCTGCCGGGGCTGTTCGGGCGGTCGATTCTGCAGATTGGCAGCTGGGGTGAAGGCGAAAGTCTGATCGATGCGGCGCCGATGCCGTTTCGGGCCGTGCTGGGTACGGCAGGCGCCAGCGGCGAGAGCGCGATCACCCGCCTGGGCGCGCTGCCGCTGCCCAAGGGCGTGGCGGACGTGATTCTATTGCCGCACAGCCTGGAGTTCGCGCAGTCGCCGCATCGTCTGCTGCGCGAGGCCGATCGCGTGCTGACGTCGCGGGGCCATTTGTTGATCCTCGGTTTCAATCCCTTGTCCTGGTGGGGGCTGCGGCAGCGTGTCGGCGCGACTTCAGGCCTGCCCGCCGGAGCCCGACAACTGAGTCGTCACCGGGTCTGCGACTGGCTGCACCTGCTGGATTTCGACGTGACCGATGTTCATCGATTCGGGGTGGGTCTGCCGTGGTTGCGGCCCATCGCGCGCAGCGACGGTCGACGGCTGCGTTACTGGCTCAGCATTGCCGCCGAGAGCTACCTGATCGTCGCTCGCAAGCGCACGATTCCGATCACCCCGATCCAGCAGCGCTGGCGTCAGGCCAGGCCGGCGGTGGCACCCGCGCTGGGTGGCGTGAGGGTGAGTTTTGAAGCTGCCGCGGCGCGTCGTCGCGGCGAAAAATCTTGATCATGCGATGAGTCAACGCGTTCGCGCGTTCACCGACGGCGGCTGCCGGGGCAATCCCGGGCCGGGCGGTTGGGGAGCGCTACTCGAATACGGCAAGCATCGCCGGGAGCTCTCCGGCAGCGCCGCGTCCACGACCAACAACCAGATGGAGCTGATGGCTGCCATTCAGGCGCTGGAGTCGCTGTCCCGTTCCTGCGAGGTGGATCTCTACACGGATTCGACCTATGTGCAGAAGGGCATGAAGGAGTGGCTGAAGAACTGGCGCAAACGAGGCTGGAAGACCGCGGCCGGCAAGCCGGTCAAGAATGCCGAGCTCTGGCAGCGCCTCGACGCGGCGGCGCAGCGGCATCGTGTCACCTGGCACTGGGTCAAGGGGCACGCGGGCCACGCCGGCAATGAAGCGGCCGACCGACTCGCCAACGAAGCAATGGACGCCCAGGCGGCGGGAGCAGGCGGATGAGACAGATTGTTCTCGATACCGAAACGACGGGTCTGGAAACCAGCGATGACCACCGGATCATCGAAATTGGCTGCGTGGAAGTCAGGAGTCGTCGCGCCACCGGCAACAACTTCTGGCACTACCTGCAACCGGATCGTGTGATCGACGAGGGTGCGATCGCGGTGCACGGCATTACCAACGAGATGCTCGCCGACAAGCCGCGGTTCGCCGATGTTGCTCAGGAGTTCATCGAATACCTGCGTGGCGCGGAACTGATCATCCACAACGCCGCGTTCGACATCGGCTTTCTGGATCACGAATTCGCCAAGCTGGAGAACCCGCCACCACCCGTCAGCGAGTGGTGCATGGTGACCGACACGCTTGCGATGGCGCGCCAGATGCACCCGGGGCAGCGCAACTCGCTGGACGCGCTTTGTCGCCGATACGACGTCGATAACTCGGGCCGCGATCTCCACGGCGCGTTGCTCGATGCCCAGCTCCTGGCGGAGGTGTACCTCGCCATGACCGGTGGGCAGCAGACCATCGAGCTGGCGGCCGATCCCGGCGAGGGCATGCGGCAGGAAGTGGAACGGCTGTTCGAGCGCAGCGCCGCGCGGCCGAAGGTGATCCGGGCCAGTGACGAGGAACTGGCGCAGCACCACGCCAGACTGGACGCGATGGAAGCCTCCGGCGCGCCGCGCCTGGAGTGGCCGGCCTGAGAGAGCGGTCTCGGCCTACTGCAGCAGGCCGATCAGCGTGACCAGGCCGATCAGCGCGGCGGCCCACCAAACCAGCGTGCTGGATCGCCAAACACTGGCCAGCCAACCCTGTTCCCGGACGCCTGACAGGGCATGGCGATCGAACTGGGCCCAGCAGTAGGCGCCCAGGCGGGCGGCCGCATCCCCGGTTCCCTGGGTGACGGCGACGGCACCGTCCATCACGCGCCGGCCGGCGTAGCGATAAAGCCAGTCGGTATCCAGATTCAGCGCCGGGATTTCGGGTGGATACCAGCCGCGCCGGTAGAGCACCGCGAAGGCGAGGGCGGCGAACAGCAACAGCTGCAGCTGGGTGATGACATGCGTGGTGGTGTAGGCGTTGTAGTCCACGCTGTAGGGCAGCAGGCTGTACAGCGGCTGCGGGTAGATGCCGATGCCGATGCAGAGTGCGGCGGTCAGTCCCATCGCCACCAGCATGTTCATCGGGGCCTCGTCGCAGCGCTTGCCGGAATCATGGGCAAAGAAGCTGAAGAACGGGATCTTGATCCCCGAGTGATCCAGCACGCCGGCCGACGCGAACAGCAGGACCAGCCAGATGACCCACAGATGCTCTTCCGCCACCGCGGTCAGGATCATCGACTTGGTCACGAACCCCGACATCAGCGGAAATGCGGAGATCGATAGCGAACCGATGATGCAGAACGTCGCCGTCCAGGGCATGGACTTGTAGAGCCCGCCCAGTTCGGAGGCCTTGATGGTGCCCACGCGGAACAGCACGGCGCCCATCGCCATGAACAGCAGCGACTTGTAGAGAATGTGCGCGAAGGCGTGAGCAGCGGCGCCGTTGATGGCCAGCTCGGTGCCGATGCCGATACCGACGACCATGAACCCGAGCTGGTTGTTGAGGCTGTAGGCGAGCACCCGGCGCAGGTCGTTTTCGATGACGGCGAAGAAGATCGGGAAGGCGGTCATCACCGCGCCGATCCAGATCAGCATCTCGGTGCCAGCGAAGCCCCTGGCGAGCGCGTAGATCGCCAGCTTGGTGGTGAATGCGGACAACACCACGGTGCCAGTGACCGTTGCCTCCGGATAGGCGTCCTGCAACCAGTTGTGCAGGAACGGGAAGGCGCACTTGATGCCGAAGGCCAGAAGGATGAGCCAGGCGCCTGGTTCGTCCAGCGACATCCGCTCGAAGTCGACGCTGCCGGTCATGACATAGCGCACCGCGATACCGGCGATCAGCACGACGCCGGAGGCCACCTGGATGATCAGATAGCGCATGCCGACGTGATACGCCCGCTCGGTGCGCCGGGCCCAGATCAGGAACACCGACGACAGCGCCGTGAGTTCCCAGTAGATCATCAGCGTGATCAGGTCGCCGGCCAGCACCGCACCGATGGCCGCCCCGGCATAGACCAGTGCGGCGACGTGCTGCACGGTGTCCTTCAGATGCAGCGCGTAGATCACCGCGAGCAGCGCGGCGATGTGGAAGATCACGCCGAAGATGAACGACAGCTTGTCGATCCGCAGGGTTTCGAGCGTGACGCCGAACATGTGGACCACGCCGCCATCGCCGGTCGGCAGCCACACCATCAGCGCCAGCCCGGCCACCGGCAGCGCGAGCATGAACAGCTTGCGCGGGAGGTCGCGCAGCAGCGGCACCAGCAGCCCGCCGAGAATCAGGACCAGCGCCGGGTTGAGCAGGCTTTCAAGCATCGTTGGAGCCTCCCCGCTGTTTCCGTTCGTAGTAATCCTCGGGACGGGCGATCAGGCGTCTGAGCAGCTTCGCGCTCATCACGATGAACAGGTAGGCGGCGAATCCGACCAGCGGGAAGAAGCCGAACCAGCCCTCGAACGCGAAATGCACATGCTTGGTGTAGAGCAGATCGGCGATCAGCAGCAGCACGCAGATCGCGTACAGGGTGTAGACGATGCGGGTGACGTTGCGCGGCTTGTCCAGCCATCCCGGCTCGTGATTGTTCATTCCACGTGCCTCCATCCGTAGCCCAGACTGTCCGCCAGTGGTGCGATCAGCCAGTCTTCGACGAAGAACAGGCCGATACAGGCCAGCGCGGTCAGACAAAGCGGGATCAGACAGGCAATCGGCGCTTCGGTGATCTGCGGCCGGCGGATAATGCGGGATTCCCCCGACGGATCATCCGCCGTGGCCGGAGAGCCCGGCTCCGGCATGAAGAACGCGCGGATCGGGATTGGCATCAGATAGGCGATCCCCAGCAGCGAGCTGACCAGCAGCACACCCATCATCACCGGTGTGCCGGCTTCCACCGCGCCCTCCATCAGCAGCAGCTTGTCCCAGCTGCCGGCCAGCGGCGGCAGGCCAATGATGGAGATGGCGGCCAGCGTGAACGCCGCGAACGTGACTGGCATTTTCGCGCCCAGGCCATCCAGCTCGCTGACCTTGGTCCGGTGCGTGGCGACATAAATCGCCCCGGCGCAGAAGAACAGCGTGATCTTGCCGGCGGCGTGGGTCAGCACATGCAGCGCCCCCTCCAGCACCGCGTAGCGCGTCGCCACCGCGGCGCCCAGCACGATGTAGCTGAGCTGACTGATCGTGGAGTAGGCCAGCCGGGCTTTCAGATTGTCCTGGCGCACGGCGATGGCGGCGGCGGCGAGGATGGTGAAGGCGGCCACCCACATCATCAGGTTGCCGGCGCCCGACATCTGCATGGTGTCGATGCCGAAGTAGTAGATCGTGATCTTGAGCACGGCGAAGGTGCCGGCTTTCACGACGGCGACTGCATGCAGCAACGCGCTGACCGGCGTGGGCGCGACCATGGCCGACGGCAGCCAGCGGTGAAACGGCATCAACGCGGCCTTGCCGATGCCGAACAGGAACATCGCGTAAAGCACGGCTAGCGTGCCGGGCGAGGCCTTGCCGGCGAGGATGCCGCCGTCGCGGAAATCAGTGGTGCCGGTCAGCACGTAGGTCCAGACCAGGGCGGGCAGCAGCAGGCCGATCGATGTGGTCAGCAGCACCGCCAGATAGATCCGAGCGCCGCGCCGGGCTTCGGGCGTGCCCTTGTGGGCAACCAGCGGCCAGGTCGCGAAGGTCATCGCCTCGTAACCGATGAACAGCGTCAATCCGTTCGCCGCGAAGGCGATCAGCATCGCGGCGAAGATCGCCAGCGCGAAGAAGATGAAGAAGCGCGTGTGGTGCTTTTCATGGGCACCGCGCAGATAGCCGATCGCGTAAAGCGAGGTCACCGGCCAGAGGCAGGATGCCACCGTCGCGAACAGCAGCCCCATGGGTTCCAGGTGCAGCGCGAAGGACAGCCCGCCCTGCCACGACCACAGCGTGATCTCCAGATCCTGTTCCACCACTGGCCACAGCGACAGCACCAGCGCCGCCTGGGCCACGCCGGCGATGACGATCAGGCTGTCGCGCAGATTGGCATTGCGGCCGGTGAGCCCGGTCAGCGCCGCCGTCAGCAGCGGACCGGCGAGAATGACGAGCAGCATGTTCACCGCGCCGCCCCGTACAGCACCGCACCGGCTTCCAGGGCCCAGTCCGGCAGCCAGGGCGCGGCGACACCCAGATAAATCGTCAGCACGGCCAGTGCG
>CALBOV010000295.1 GCA_937896565.1 uncultured Salinisphaerales bacterium | reverse complement strand
TCGCTGACTTGGAATAACCAAGCGGCACTCACTCCGCCTGGGCTTGCGGGAAAACCGGCTCCGTCTTGGTGGTGTGAATCAATCAGTGCTTCCTTAACTGAACGGTTAGTCGTCGCCGACGGAAGGATCGTCCAGCGCGTCCGGTTCCAGCCCGGCGGGCAGCGACTTGGCCGTCTTCGCGCCGAGATCCTTGAGCATCTCCGCCTGGCGGGCGAGGTTGCCGCGACCCTCGATCAACTTGCCGCGCGCATCGCGCCAGCTCGACTGGGCGCGATCGAGATGCGTGCCGATCTTGTCGATATCCTCGGCGAAACCGACGAACTTGTCGTACAACGCGCCGGCACGTTCGGCGATGGCCTGGGCGTTGCGGTTCTGACGGTCGGTGCGCCACAGGTTCTCCGCCACGCGCAGGATCGCCAGCAATGTCGTCGGGCTGGCTAGGCCGACGCCGGCGTCCAGCGCCTCGCGATAAAGCGTCGGGTCGGCGCGCAGGGCTTCGGTGAAGGCCGGCTCGTTCGGGATGAACAGCACGGTGAAGTCCAGCGAGCGCACGCCCGGTGCGTCGTGATAGGCCTTGTTGCCCAGCCCCTTCACATGGGCGCGCAGCGACTGCACGTGGGCCTTGAGTTCGCGTTCGCGGGCGGCGTCGTCCTCGGCGCCGACAAAGCGTTCGTAGGCGACCAGCGAGACCTTGGAGTCGACGACGATGTCGCGCTCGCCCGGCAGGCGAACGATGGCGTCGGCGATGAGCCGGTGAGTGGCGTCGCCGGAGACCTTGATCTGCGTCTCGTACTCGCGGCCGGGTTGCAGGCCGGAGGCCTCCAGCACGCGCTCCAGAATCATCTCGCCCCAGTTGCCCTGGGTCTTGGTCTCGCCCTTGAGCGCCCGGGTCAGGTTCAGCGCGTCCTCGCCGATGCGCTCGTTGAGCTTGGCCAGCCGGTCGATCTCGCTCTTGAGCACGGCGCGCTCGCGCGCCTCGTTGCCGTAGACCTCGGTGACCTGCTTGCGAAACTCGCCGATCTGCTCGCGCATGGGGTTGAGCAAGGCGGTCAGGGCGTCGTTGCTCTGCTTGGAGAAGCGGTCGGACTTCTCCTGGAAGATGCGATTGGCCAGCGCCTCGAAATCCTTGCGGAATTCCTCGCGGGCGGCCTTCAGTTCCTCGATGCGGGCGTTCATCGCCTCCACGGTCTTGGCCTGTTCGGCCTGGAGGCGGGCGATGGTGGTGTTGGCCTCGTTCAGCTTCAACTGGCTTTGTTCCAGCCGCTCCGAGAGGTCACGGTGCTGCTCGGTGGTCTGTGCGATCTGCTGCTCCCGCGCGTCGAGCTGGGCGCCCAGCTCGGCGATCTGCACCTGTTGCGACTGCGCGCGGCCGCTGCCGCGCAACCACACGACCAGCGCCGCGGGCCCGCCGATCAGCAGGGCGCCGGCGGCGAGGCCGACCAGCAGCAGGGTAAGCGGCGGCAGCGAGGTCAGCAGTTCGTTCATGGCGGCATGATTGCGTACTTGTTCACTTGTGTCCAGAAAAGCGACATGCGTAGAATCAAGACGCATTCGACCGCGAGGCCGCCCGTTGAGCGATGACAAGCCACTGCGCTGGGAAGTCCGCCAGCGCCTGATCCTGATCGAGGCGCGCCTGATCTGGGCCGGCTGCCTGACCACGCAGGACCTGCGCGGTGCGTTCGGCATCAGCCGTTCTCAGGCCAGCAAGGATATCGCGCTCTACGAATCCCTGGCTCCCGACAATCTCCAGTACGACCTGCGCGCGCGTTGCTACCGCGCCTCGCGCCAGTTCAGACCGCGGTTTCTGCATGGCACGTCGCGGGAGTTCCTGCGGGCGCTGCGCCTGTTCGACCCCGAGTCCGATCACCCGCTGATCACCCTGGCTTCCGAGACCGCGGCCGTCGAGCTGCTGGAAATGCCGGAGCGCGAATTCGACGTGCTCACCCTGCAGCGCGTGAACACGGCGATTCGCGAGCGACTGAAAATCCGCGTCGACTACCAGAGCATGCGCGTGCCCGAACCCCGGCCGCTGCAGCTTTCGCCCACGGCGCTGGTCCATACCGGGTTGCGCTGGCATCTGCGGGCGTTCAGCGAATCGCATGGTCGCTTCATCGATGTGCTGCTCTCGCGGATGCGCGGCGTGCCGGAGCTGCTCGACGAGACGGCCGTGAGCAGCGACGAGGACTGGGAATGGAAGACGATTGTCCCGGTGCGCATCGGCGCCCATCCCGGGCTCTCCCCGCATCAGCGGCAGGTGATCGAAATGGACTACGGCATGCAGGGCGGGGTGCTGGAGCGCCGGTTGCGCGTGGCGCTGGTGCCTTACTACCTGCGGCTGATGAACGTGGGCAAGGATGATCGAAAACGGCCGCCGGAGCAGCAGCAGATCGTGTTGCTGAACCCGGAGGAGTTGGACGAGCTGGACCGGCTGGGCTAACCGGCCATCGGGGAAAACATGTCGGCAAACGTCTCATCCGCGCGGATCACCGGCTGGGTGATCGACGCCGTGGCGTTCGTGGCCACGGTGAGCTGGATGCGCTGGCAGGCCTGGACCGCGGGCGACATGGTCTGGAGCCTGTGGATCGCCAGTCTCTGCGTCGGGTTCACCTGCTTCGTCGCGGCGTTCATCAGCCTGCTGGCGCGATCGATCATCGGGGACCATCTGTCCACAGGCATCCGGCATGTGATCGTGGCCCTTTCCGGGGTGCTGGTCTGGCTGGTGCTGTCGCAGCGCAGCGTGGACGCGCTGGTCATGGCGGGCCTCGTCATCGCCGCCGGGCTCGCGTTGCTGATGTTCGAGGTGGATCGCGAGACCTGGTCACCGGCGAAACTGGTTGCCAGTCTGGTTGGCGGTCTGTTCTTCCTGGGGTTCTTCACCGTGCACTTTGGTGGTTTTCATGCCGTGCACGCGGTCTTTCTCAACAGCTTCTTCCCGCTGGTGCCGGAGGCCGAGAGCGATCCCTTCGCGGCACTGCCCACCCTGATCGACACGGCCGCCCATCACTATCCCGTGATGATCGCGGTGGCGGTCATCGTGCAGTGGAAGGATCTCAGCGCCGCCCCGAACCCACCGCAGGCGATGGTCACGCCGTACGGCACCGTGGTGCGCCTGCATCTGACCATTCTCGCCATCGGCTTCCTCCAGGCGGGCGGACTCGCGTTCTGGGTGAACTACCTGGTGCTGGCGATCTACTTCATCCCGTTCGGGGACATCGTCCGGTTGCGGGGTCGTGCCGACAGCGACCGCGATGTCGAAGGCTCGACGCAGTAGCGGTTGGTGCCGGGGGCCGGCCAGTCACGTCGCCTCGCAAGATCCAATTGATTTCTTGACTCAGATCAACCGGGTTGCGCGCCGCCGCAGCAAACTGAACGTGCCGCAAGCGCGCGGCGTGTTGCCACAGAGGAGCGAGCGGCATGACCGATGCCACCACCGAGGAACGCCTCAAGACCCGCCGCGGTGAAATGACCGAACGGTTGACCGCGATTCGCGCGGACTACGCACGTGGTCGCAACGACGACTGGGAAGAACAGGCGGTCGAGCGGGAAAACGACGAGACCCTTGCCGCCCTGGAACAGCAGGCGCTTGACGCGATCGGTCGCATCGATCACGCGCTGGAACGCCTGCGCAGTGGCGACTATGGCATCTGCGAAGCCTGCGGCGGGCTGATCGAACCGGCCCGGTTGAAAACCTTGCCGGAAGTGAGTCTCTGCGCCGCCTGCGCGGCGGTCGTCAGCGGCGGCTGATCCCCTCGCGCCACCCGATCGACCGGCCATTCGCGTTGGCCGATACACTACGCACCCATGCGTGGTGATGGTGACGAATCAGTGTTGCGCACGGCCAACGGCCTGCCGGTGGCCTTGCGGCGCAGTGCGCGGGCGCGCCGCATGCGCCTGACCGTGGATGCCCACGGCACGGCCACGGTCGTGCTCCCGCGCCGCGCCACCGTGGCCCAGGCCCGTGCCTTTGTTCGTGACCAGTCCGCCTGGCTGGAACGGCACGCGAGCCGTGGTCTGCAGGCCGGCGAGGCCATGCAGTCCGAACTGCAACCCGATGCGCGGGGCCGACCGACGCGGATTCTGCTGCGCGGCGAGTGGGTGGACGTGATCTGGGGACGGGGCAGCGCCTTCCGCCTGCCGGCAAGCGGAACACCGGTGCAACTGGAAAATCGCCTGCGTGACCTGGCTCGCGCCGATGCCATCGACGCGATCGACCGCCAGGCCCACCTGCTGGTCAGGCAGCCCAGGTCTTTGACGATTCGTGACCAGTCCACCCGCTGGGGCAGCCTCTCCGGCCGCGGCACACTGTCGCTGAGCTGGCGCCTGATCATGGCGCCGCCGGACGTGTTCGCCTACGTCGTCAATCACGAACTCGCCCACCTGCGGCACCCGAACCACAGCCCGGCGTTCTGGGCCGAGGTCGGGCGGCTGATGCCAGGTTACGAAACCCAGCGGCGGTGGCTGCGGCGGGAAGGGGATGCATTGAGGCGGATATTGCCTGCACCGTCATAGAGCGACGCGGCGTATTTGCGTGAATATGCCAGCAGGAGCGCAAGTTCATTAACACCGTTTCGGTAGGCCTTGACTTACAATGCGGATATGCGCTGACTTTCTGGCATGTTCGTCATACTCACCTTGGCTGATTAAATTGCCTTCAAGCGGCTTGTTTCAAACTTCATTTATTCTACGAATGGTTCTTTGGTTTATGCCTTCCAGATTCGGCTCCGGTGCTTCTGCGTTTTCTGGCAGGTTGTTCATCGCGTCCGCTTTGCTCCTGCTGTCCGCGTGTGGTGGGGCAGGGGGCGGCGGAAGCGAACGACCTGCGCTGTCCATCGATGCACAATTCATTGACGAAACGGCAAAACAGGATGGTGAAGCCCCGGTACGATCGGTTGTTGCGACTCTCAGTCACGCCCAGGATGCGCCCTTGCAGGCCTACTGGAATTTCTCGCAACGAGGTGTTGCGGGTGTCGATCTCACGGCTTTGAGTGATCGTCAGGCAAGACTGGATATCAATTTCAAGCAACCCGGTGAGCTCGAAAGAGGCGTATACAACGATACGATTGAATTTCGTGTCTGCGCTGATCCTGAGTGCACGCGGGAGATCGATGGAAGTCCCGCGATAATTAGCACTCGTTTCGAGGTGACGGACCCCGACGATCCGTTTTTTGATGAGCCACAAACGACGGCTCGCCGAATTCCCGCGACCATTCTTGACTTGGGGGCAAGCCGAATCGTCTGGGATGAATTCTCCGGACTCCTGTACGCCACGATTCCGGCTGGCACTAGCGGGGAGGGGGAGCCAAACGATTACGCAAATTCAGTGATCGCGATTGATCCCCAGACTCATCAGATTGTGCGGTCGGTCTTCGCTGGGAGTGACCCTGATCAAATTGAAGTCTCCGATGACGGCAGTTACCTCTATGTCGGATTTCTCAACTCCAGTCGCGTGCGCAGATTCGATTTGCCGGAGATGACTCAAAGTCTTGAGATTTCGCTAGGTGTCAATGATCGCGGAGAATCACTGTTTGCTCGTGACATCGTGATTGCTCCCGGGCAGCCAGGAACGATAGCGGTTTCGATGGACCGAACAAATCGCGCGCCTGATTTTGAGAAGCTCACCGTTTTTGATGACGGCGTGCCACGCCCAAACGAGGTCACGTTTCAATCCGTCCATACTGCGGTGTATCCGACCGCGCTTGCGTGGAGCGAGGATGGCGCGAGTATCTACGGGAAAAACAACGAGAGCAGCGGCGACAATCTCTACGTTTTTGCAGTGGAGGAAGCGGGATTGTCTCTGGCCGCGTCATACCAGAACGCCTTCATTGGTCATGGTGACAGCATTACCAGTTCGGAAGGGTTGGTGTATGCGGCTGACGGCACTGTCCTTGATGGCTCGGATGGCAGTGCTTATGGTCAATATCCGTCTCGTGACGCGTTTACTGAACAGTTGGTGGTGGACACCGAGCGGCGCTTGGCCCTGGCGGTTTCTGGCGACTACTACGAAGCTCAGGGTGCGACAACGTTGCAGTCCTTCGATTTGGATCAGTTCACGGTGATCGATACCGTTGCGATTCGCCTCGGCGGAAGATACGACTCCCTGTCACTGAAAGGAAAATCTCTCGTCCGTTGGGGCGAACAGGGTCTGGCGTACGTGAACGACGGAACGACTCCTTACAACGGCGATGGTCTGGTGGTCATCATCGATGATCCATTTGTGATCGGCGAGGTGGCTGAAAGAAAGCACATGCAAGCTGGCTGGTAAGGAGGCGTTCTTTGGCGCGGTCTGGCTGCCGCGCCTTGGGCGGTTGCATATCAGTGAGCCGTTTGTGCGGTCTCTATCGCCGATGAATGATCTCGACCGGCAGCTTCTTGCTCTCTTGGGGGGACGTGAGAAGCGGGTCGTTGATGATGACGACATATCCGCTGGCGCCCGGATCCGAGGCCACGGTAAAGAAAGCGAGTCCGTTGTCGCCCCACCTGAGGAGTTGTTTAGGTTCCGGGCTGTTCCCGTTGACAACGGCTTGTGTCGCCAGTGAACGCTCCGGGATGAATTGTTCGCGGTTCCAGCGATTTATCGCGATGTTCCCCGCTCCGTCTGATGACGATCGGGATGAGGCCACGAACAGATACGGATCATCGTTATCCAGCGCGATTGAGTTACCGAATCGAGAGTCGAAGTGAAAAAATCCGGCTTGCTCGCCAGTCGAAGGGTCGATTGCCTCACCTGTCTCAAAATAGACCAACTCGCCGATGGTCGAGATTTCGTCGCCGACCACGGAGGTGTTGTACTTGTTCGTTAATGTGAGGCCATCGGGTCCAAGCGCCATCACGAGCACATCGTTGTTGCTGGTCGTGTAGTTTTTGCCGAAAAGGGTGTCGCCGGCTGCATTCCACACGATTGCATCCGCGTTGGCTCCATTGGTGACGAGGTTGTCAATTCGGAGCGGGCGCGCGACATCGTCATCGAAAATGACGACATCCTCAAAACCGTCGCTGCGATCGGTTGCTTCGCGAACCACAGCGACACTTCGAGGCTGGCCGGGCAGCGACCTCACCACGCCGGCGACGGTCGCGCTGCCAGATGCGGCGATTCCCAACGGTATGATCAGGTCCTGCTGAAGATTGGGCAGAGAAAACCGCACCACTTGTTGCTGTGAGGCAAACGCTGCATAGATGAAGGCGCCGTCATCTGATGCGCTCAGGTCGGTTGGTGTGCCACCAGCGGTTGTACTGGCAACGACCTCACCGGTTACGGGATTGATCGAAACGATCGAGTTTGCGTATTGAGCAGGTGTTGCCGAGCCTCCTGTCGCAGCATGAATCAGGCCGTTGGCGGGATCCCATGCGATCGCGGATGCATCAAGGTCAAGCGCGACGGCGCGTAGCGACGGCGGGGGAGGCGGGCCGGTGTCTGGTTCGGTGATCGTGTATGTCGTGGAGATATTGACAGGGCTGCCTTGAACCGGGCTCGCGCAGTTCGCGTCAATGCAAATGCGCAGTGTCGCCGTATCCTCGTGAATTGCAGCTGTTCGCGGGCTGATGAAATCGATCTCCAGTTCAAAAAGCGCCTCGTTGAAAAGAAGCAGTCGTACCGCCCGGATTCCTTGCCCCGTGTGCGTGAACTCGGCGTCAAAGGTTCTGTCGTACAGGTTCTGTACAGCGAGCGAAACGGATTCGCTGGGTGCGACTTCACCAACCTCGGCGGTCACGCTGACCGTTGTTTGCGCGGCGGAAATACTCGGCGGTGCAACGGCTTGGTCGTCACCGCCACCACCGCCG
>CALBOV010000294.1 GCA_937896565.1 uncultured Salinisphaerales bacterium | reverse complement strand
TGCCTATTCCGACGAGATTCTCCACCGGGCACGGATGTCGCCGTTCCGGATGACGGACCAGCTTACCGATGACGAGTTGCGTGTGTTGCACGCCGCGATCCACGCGGTGCTCACCGAATGGACCAACCGTTTGCGTGAGGAAGCGGAGGCGAGCGGTGGCTGGCCGAAGAAGGTCACGGCGTTTCGACCGGAGATGGCCGTGCACGGACGCTACAGCAAGCCCTGTCCGGACTGCGGTTCGCCGGTGCAGCGCATCGTCTACGCTGATCGCGAGGCGAACTATTGCGCACGATGCCAGACCGATGGACGGTTATTGGCGGACAGATCGCTGTCCCGGCTGCTGAAGGACAGCTGGCCGAAAAACCTGGATGATTTGTAACTACGGCGGACGGTGTCGAGGCTGCGGCTAACGACAGCCGTTCTGCCAACTTAACTATCAGTACCAACGGGTGGAGTGGCCGCCCTGGAACGAGTGATGTCAGTCAGGCGGGTTATTTTCACGCTTTTCGTGTGGGTCGGGGCGGCCGCAATGCACGCCTGCGGAGGCGGCGGGTCAGACGGCTCATCCCAACCGCGCGACCCAGTGGTCAGCGTGGGTGAGACCAGTGTGCGGGTCGAAAGGGAATCGACGTGGACATATCCGGTTACCGAGACCATCGGTATCACGGTTTCGAACGTGCCCGAGAGCGGGCTTTATGTGGCGTCCACCGAGCCACCGGACATGCTGCAGGACGTGTCAATCACAGCCCGGACGCAGACGACGGGTGACCTTAGTTTCCAATTTGTACCACCTTCGGAGATCGGTCCGGGGATTCATACGGGCGCCATGGCGTTTGCATTCTGCATCGACAGCGCTTGCGAGATGCCGATCGAAGGCAGTCCGTTCGAGATTTCTCTGACCTATGTTGTTAACGCACCGGTCGAGCCGTTCTATCCCGAGCAAGAGCAAGCTCCGGTTCCACCGCCACAGATGAAGCTCGAACCACTGGGTGTCTTTCCTCATGATGTTGTTGATGCGCGCTATTCTGATGCGTTGAACGGGCTTGTGATCGTTGGAAACCAGCCTGGGCCCGGTCTTTACCTGTACAGCCCGGCGATGGAATTGCTGGCTTCGCTCGAACTCGGCGCACCCGTTGATGAGTTGGAACTTACGCCAGATCAGACTCGGGCTGTGGTGCGAACCGACCGGAGCTTTACGCTGGTTCAGCTTGCCAACGACAGTGGTGAGCCGGATCTGCGAGTGCTCGCAAGTCGCCAGATCGGGTCTGCATCAGTCGTGTTCGACGCGGTCATTGACGACGATGCCGTCATCTATGCGGTCGGCGATATCGAGGATGGTGGCGCGCGACTGTTCCGGTTGCCGCTGCGTTCACTTGGGCTGCAGAGCGTAGAGGTCAGCTTCCATCTCGAGAGCGTGACGTTAGACAGCCGTGTCAACCGATTGATTCTCTCCCCGACCTCTACGTCTGGCGTGACCGGTCGGTTGATTTTTGACATATCAGACGGCCAGATGGCGTTGTTGCGAGAGACCGTTTCCGATTTCTTTGGCCTGTGCGGGCCGCTTTATCCAATCGAGGGTCGGCTTGCGCTCGCCGCGTTCTGTGGCGCGACAGCGATCTACTCCGATGACCCTTACGATGCCCTGATCTACGATGGCACGCTGCGAAACCCTGTCTATCGAGAACCACTCGTGCTTGGTGCGCAATGGGTGTCACTCAGTCAGTCGGGTGCAGGTGAGCCCATCGTTGCAGTTCAGCAGCATCTCGGCGTGGGGTGTGCAAGCCAGGACAACACGAACTGCGCAAGCTATTTGACGGTCATGGATGCTGATCACCTCGGGTTGATCCAGGATTTCCGAATCCCTGATCGGCAAGTCGATGGGCAGCCGCAACCTCAGCGTGCGTTGAAGGTCTTTCACACGGCGGATGGTTCCGGCGGTTTGTTGCTGTCACGTCTGCTCGGTGACGTGGACGAGACAACGGCCTTCGCGCTCGGTGCGTTTTCCTTGGGTGGTCTGACACCAAATCCGCCGTTTGAACCGGACCCTGGCACCTACCACGAGCCCGTCTATTCCGACACATACGCGCCGCTGCCGGTCACTGATCGCCGGTTCATGTCCCACAATGTTGTTTCCGGTGCGCAAAGTCGTGCGCTCGAACTCGTATTGCTGGCGTCGGATTTTCCGGCGAACGCGTTGCATGTTTACTCGCGTGATCTGGCCCAGCACTGGACAGTGTCGCTGGTCAAGCAGCCGATTTCGCTGGAAGTTTCAGAGGATGGCCTGACGGCGATTGTCGGACACGATGCGCGTCTTTCGGTCATCGATCTGAGTCAGATCATCACGGCACAGGGTAGTGGGGCTTCCGTTGTAGCGGTGTCCACCGACGCGTTCAACTTCGGCGTAGATAACTCGGGCCGAGCATTTGTTGTGGCTGAGGTGGACGGGGTGTCCAGTCTGCGTGCCATCGATCTGGTCACCGGGAATCAGGCCGCTGCCCCGCAAGCGTTTGCCGAAGACGGTCCGATAGTCGTGGATGACATGCAGGCGGCTGTCTACCTCGCGAATCAGCATTGGGTCTACAAGTTCGACGTGAGCGGCAGTGTGCCGGGGGCGGCTTCCACCACAAACTTGACGTCATCGACGGAGGGTGCGCGCCTCATCCGCTTGTTCGAGCTGGACGATGGCCAAGTCATGGACGCCGGCGGTTCACTTTACTCGACTTCCTCCGATCCGGCCGAGGACATGGCTCGTGTCTTACGGCTTGATCTCGGGCGTCAGGACGGTCTTGAGTTTCAGGTCTACTCGGTGGATCGTGAGGCGCCCCAAGGGGATCTGGTGGTGATGACGCAGTTGGGCTTTGAGTGTCGAGGGCAAATCGGTCCCCGGGGGTGTTCGAGTCGTGTCATCCGGTATGACGGCGCGACGCTTGAGCAGAAGCAGGCGTGGGTCGTGAATCCGGTTGTGATCGACGGCAAGCCATTTACGCAGGTGCCAATGGCGGTGTTCCTGGACGAGTCTCGCGAGGACCTGCTGCTGGTGTCACGCCTCCATGGGAACCGGCCGCCAGACGGGCGTTACCTGTTTTCAGAGGTGACGATATCCGAGACCGACGTGGACCCCGAGTACCTGAAAACAGCTGGGACTTGGCGGTTGCAGGGCTTCTGGCGTGCCGCTGACGGCGCGGTCAATTCTTGGAACTGGGCACCGTGATGTTCAGTTCCAGAATCTCTGTGTCGCCATCGCGCTCGACCTCGATGTTCACCGCGTCCTCGCCGACGGCGACGTACTTGCGGATCACTTCCAGCAGTTCTTTCTGCAGCTTGGGCAGGTAGTCCGGTGCATGCAGCGCGCCGGCGCGCTGATGGGCGACGATGACCTGCAGGCGTTCCTTGGCGAGCTGCGCCGTGCTCGGCTTGTTGGCGCGAAAGATGTCCATCCAGGCCATGATCAACCCCCGAATAGCCGGTTGAGGAAGCCCTTGGAACTGGGGTCGAGGAAGCGGTGAGCGCGCTCTTCGCCCAGGAAGCGCGCCACCATGTCCTTGTAGGCTTCGGCGGCCTGCACGTCCGGCAGGGAGATCACCGGCGAGCCCTGGTTCGAGGCGTTCAGCACGTCCTTGGATTCCGGGATCACGCCCAGCAGCGGAATGGCGAGGATGTCCTTGACGTCCTCCACCGATAGCATCTCGCCGCGCGCGACACGGTTGGCGTCGTAGCGGGTGATGACCAGATGCTCACGGACCGATTCGCCGGATTTCGCGCGCGCCGTCTTGCTCGACAGGATGCCGAGCACGCGGTCGGAGTCGCGCACCGAGGAGACCTCCGGGTTGGTCACGATCAGCGCCTCGTCGGCGAAATGCATTGCCAGCAACGCGCCTTTCTCGATGCCGGCGGGCGAGTCGCAGACGATGTACTCGAAGTCCTTGGACAGCTCGTCGATGACCCGGGCGACGCCGGCTTCGGTCAGCGCGTCCTTGTCGCGGGTCTGGGAGGCCGCGAGGATGTAAAGATTCTCGACGCGCTTGTCCTTGATCAGCGCCTGCTTGAGCGTGGCTTCACCGGCGATGACGTTGATGAAGTCGAACACCACCCGGCGTTCCACGCCCATGATCAGGTCGAGGTTGCGCAGCCCCACGTCGAAGTCGATGACCACGGTCTTGTGGCCGGCCTGAGCCAGGCCGGTGGCGAATGAGGCGCTGGTGGTCGTCTTGCCGACGCCGCCCTTGCCGGAGGTCACTACGATGATCTTGGCCACAATTCCCTCGCCTGCTCGATCACAAGTTTTCGATCGTCAATGTGTCTTCGACCAGCCGCACCATGGAGGGCCGGTCACGATGTTCGGATGCGATGTCCTCGGCGACCAGATAGTTCCCGGCCACCGCCACCAATTCCGCTTCCAAGGACTGGCAGAAAATTCTCGCGCTCTCGTCGCCGCGACAGCCGGCCAACGCCCTTCCGCGCAACGGCCCATAGACGTGGATGCTGCCATCGGCCAGTACCTCCGCGCCTGCGCTCACCGGCGCGTGAATCACCAGGTCGGTGCCGCGGGCGTAGAGCTGCTGACCCGAACGGACCGGCTGATCGACGATACGCGCCGCCGGCCGTTCGTCGGAGCGGGGGCGCGCGGTCTGTGTATCCAGCGCGCCCTGCTGGAGCACGCCCAGCCCGCTGGCGCGCGCCGTTGCGGCCGTCGCCTCGTCGGCGTCGACCACGGCCACCGGCATCAAGCCCTGCGCACGCGCGATATCCGCCACACGAGCGATGTCGACAGCGTGCCGGTTCAGGTCGATCAGCACCGGCAGGCCGTTGAACAGCTTGGGTGCGCGCGCGACTTCGGTCTCGATACCCGCGGTCACGCGCTCGGTATCCGATGAATTCAGCCGCAGGACGGTCAGACTCATGACCCGACCCTTGAAGATGACGTCGTTCTGGCTCACGAGCGCTGCGTGGCGGGGCCCGTGCGGGGGTAAACCCCGGAGCCTGTATGGATGTTGCGGTGCGAGAACACGCGAAAAGTCTAAGGGATGCTGGCAGCCGCCACCAGAGGGTCCGTCACCCGCGGAATTCGTGAAGCGAGGTGAAGTCGAAGTAAACTGATCGTGCTCGTTCCCTCGCCCACAGAAAGAATCAGCCCATGCGCCAGACCGTTAGTGCGGTACCGACCGTCCTGTTCTTCCTGATTGCCGGTGCGCTGGCGTCCGGGTGCGCCCCGCAAATCTATTCCTTTGCGGACCCGGAATTCGGCCGCGACCGGCTGTTCGAGGCCCCGAACGTTCTGCCGCCGGCGATCGGCGTGAGCGTCGAGTACGAGGTCAACGGCCGTCCGCACCAGGGTGAATCCCAGGCCTCGCGTGACTATGTCGCCTACATTCTGGGCAAGTCCCGGCTGACCCAGATCATCCGGCAGGAGGCGGAAACGCCCAACACCCCCATGCTGGTCATGAAGATCAGTCACACCTTCGACGCCGGGCAAGCGCGCAAGGCCGGCATGGTTTCGGGCGTGACCTTCGGCGGCAGTGAAGGCGAGATGCGTGACGAGTACAACATCCAGGTCTCGCTCAAGAATCCCAAGAAGGCGCCGCCGCCCGACGTGCTGTACGACAGTGGCGAACTGGGCGTTTATCACCATGCGGTCGTCACCCGAACGGGAGGCAGCGCGAATGGCCTGCTGCCCTCCGACTATCCCGGTGCTTACAAGCGTGTGCTGGAAACCGTGCTGACGCGCTTTCTGAAGGACCTGGGAACCGCCGAGAGAGACGCGCATTCGATCATTTTCGTACCGGACGCGCGCTCGGACGAGTAGCGATACATCGCAAGACCGGGGGGATTCATGCCGGCGATGTCGGCGCTGACAGGAGTCGGTTCATGAACACACCTCCATCCACACACGAGCAGGTCGTCGGCGGTCTGGCGCGATGCCTCGTCATCCTGGCGACGTCGGTGCTCGGTGCCTGCCTGACCTTCGATTCCTATCTCGACCCGGCCTATACCCGCTATTCCCTGGAAGGACAGGCGCCGGGCGTTTTGCCGGAACGCATCGGTCTGCGGGTTCGCTACCAGGCGAACGATGTCGAGGACCCGGTGCGGTCGGGCGTAGGTTACGAGCGGATCCGGTCGCTGATCGAGCGGTCGGGCGTATCCAGCGTTATTTCCCCGGATGCCCTGACTGTGTCGGACCCCGTGCTGGTGGTCGACATCGATCATCGCTTTGATGCGGAGCGGTCGTTTCGTGCCGGAATGGTGACGGGCATGGCCATGGGATCCACGCGGGTAAAGAACTCCGTCCGCGACGAGTTCAGCGTGGCGTTGAAGCTGATCGGCGGCGATCAGCCGGACGTGGTGACCCAGGGCCTGTATGAGCATGCGATCGTCACCACGATGACCGGCGGCCCACCCGGCATCGAACTGATCGAATACGAAGCGGCGTTTGATCGTGTCATGGATGATGCGCTGGCCAGGTTCGTGCATGACCGGCGCGTGGCCGAGACGCGACCGACGCCCGTGATCGTGTTGCCGGAGCCGCCTGACCTGTCCGAGGACGAGGAGGGCAATCGCCCGGCGATGCGATGATCCACGATGCCTTCACGGGCGGACATGACCGGGACTTGCAGGAGCGGCGCACTCCATGGGAGCCTCCACGCATGAGCACACGATCCCTCGTTACCACTGGGTGGGGTGGCGTTGAACTGGTCTGACTACGACCCCAACGGGTTCTTCGATGAATTGTTCGAGGCGCGCGGCAAACCCCGGCCCTCGGCGCGCACGCTGATCGACTACCTGGCCGGCATGAGCCGCGAGGAGTTGGCCGACCGTCGCATTGCAGCGGACCTGGCGATCAAGTCCATGGGCATCACGTTCACCGTGTACTCCCAGGGCAACATGCTCGACCGAACCTGGCCGTTCGACATCCTGCCCCGGATCATCGACAGCCGGGAGTGGGCGCGCACCGAGGCCGGTCTCAAACAGCGCGTGCAGGCGCTGAACCTGTTCATCCAGGACATCTACACCGACCAGAAGATCATCAAGGACGGCGTGTTCCCGCGCGAATTGCTGGAGCAGTCGGTGAACTACCGTCCGCAGTGCGAGGGCATGCGTCCCAAGCACGGCGTTTGGGCGCATATCTGCGGCTCGGATCTTGTACGCGACGGCGACGGCACGCTTTACGTGCTGGAAGATAATCTTCGCGTGCCATCCGGCGTGTCGTACATGGTGGAAAACCGCCTGGTGACCAAGCGTGTCTTCCCCGAGCTGTTTGCTCACAGCAGCATCCTGCCGGTCGACGAATACCCGGCCGAGCTCTACGAAATGCTCGCCAGCCTGTCGCCGCGAGGTGGCGACGAACCGTTGATTGTGCTGCTCACGCCAGGGGTCTACAACTCGGCGTATTTCGAGCATGCCTACCTGGCGCAGCAGATGGGTATCGAGCTGGTCGAGGGGCCGGATCTCGTGGTTGGCGACGACGATTGCGTGTATCTGCGCAGCGTGGAAGGCCTGACCCGCGTCGACGTGATCTATCGCCGCGTGGATGATCTCTTCATCGACCCGGAAGCTTTCAACCCGGAGTCCATGCTGGGTGTGCGCGGACTGATGCGGGCCTGGCTCAAGGGCAATGTCGGGCTGGCCAACGCCCCCGGCTGCGGCATGGCGGACGACAAGGTCGTCTATGCCTACGTGCCCGAGATCATCAAGTACTACCTCGACCAGGACGCGATCATCCCGAACGTGCCGTCGTTCCTGTGCCACCGCCAGAAAGATCTGGATCACGTGCTGGCCAATCTGGACAAGCTGGTCGTGAAACCGGCCAACGAATCCGGCGGCTACGGCATGCTCATCGGGCCGCGCTCCAACGAGTCGGAGCGCAAGGCCTTCGCCGAGCAGATTCGCAAGAACCCGCGCAACTACATGGCGCAGCCGACGTTGAATCTGTCGGTTTGCCCGACCATTTGCGACCAGTCGTCCATCGAACCCAGACATCTGGATCTCCGGCCCTTCATTCTGTCCGGCGAGTCGCAGTACGTGACCATGGGGGGGCTGACGCGCGTGGCGATGGTCAAGGGCTCACTGGTGGTCAACAGTTCGCAGGGCGGGGGCAGCAAGGACACCTGGATCGTGGAAGTGGACGAATGACACGAGGTGCGCGCTGATGCTGTCCCGCATGGCCGACAACCTGTTCTGGTTCGGGCGCTACGTGCAGCGCGCCGAGAACACCGCGCGACTGGCCAGCGTGCATGCCAACCTGATTCTCGACATGCCGCGTCGCGCGGTCGTCGCCTGGGAATCGGTGGTGGACATCACCGGCAGCCGGTCGGGTTTCGTTGAGCGCTACGACGGTTTCACCGAGACGAATGTTGTCCGCTTCCTGCTGGTCGACGAAGCGAACCCCGGCTCCATCCTGGCGTCCCTGGCGCAGGCACGCACGATTCTGCGCGCCGCTCGCGATGTCATGCCACGCGAGGTCTGGGAGGAGATCAACAAGCTGTACTGGTTCGTGCGCGACACCGATGCGAGCACGCTGGAACGGCGCAAGCGCGGGGAATTCCTGGACACGGTGATTCGTGGCTGTCTGCTGGTCGACGGGATGATCGGCGAGAACATGTCGCATGATCTGGCGTTCCGCTTTCTGCGCCTGGGCTCGAACCTGGAGCAGGCGGACATGACCTCGCGCATCGTCGATGCCTCCGCGCTGGGTCTGCTGCCGCCGCGTGACGATGAGCTGCTGCCGTTCTCCAACATCCAGTGGCGCAGCGTGCTGCTGTCGCTGACCGCGTATCAGATGTATCGCCGCCACGTGCGCAAGCGCGTGTCCGGCCCCAAGGTCGTGCAGTTCCTCACGCAGAACCGGGATTTCCCGCGGTCGATCGCGTGGAATCTGGACAGCATCTGTCACACCCTGGCCCGGCTGCCCAATCATGTGTCACCGCTGAACGTCGCGAGAACGCTGCGCGCCCGCGTCTGCGGGGCGGACCTGACGGTCTTGCCGCAGTCCCAGGTCTCCGACTACATGGACGAGTTGCAGGCGAAGCTGGCCGAGCTCAGCAACGTGATCACGGAGCACTACTTCCGGCCCGAGCTGGCGCCGGATGCGATGAGTCAGTCGCAGTAACTCGCCGGGTCAACACCCGCGATACAAATACAACGGAGACGTACATGGCCACCATCGAGTTCTTCTGGGACCCGGTCAGTCCTTACACCTATCTGGCGGCAACGCAGCTGCCAAAGCTGGCAACCGACTGTGGGGCGTCCCTGGTCTACCGGCCGTTCCTGCTCGGCGGCGTGTTCCAGGCCACGGGCAATCGTCCGCCGCTCACGGTCGCCAGCAAGGGCCGCTACATGATGGGCGACCTGCAGCACTGGTCGCGGTTCTACGCGGTGCCGGTGACGCCGCCGGAGAACTTTCCGGCCAACTCGGTCCGCGCGCTGCGGGCGGCGCTGGTCGCCGAGGAGCAGGGCGTTGGCGAGGCGTTCGCGCAGGCCATCATGCGCGCCTACTGGGGCGAAGGCCGCGATATCGCCAGCGAGGATGTGCTGGCGGATGTCGCGCGGTCCGTCGGCCTGGACCCGGAGCAGGCACTGGCCGCGAACGGGCGTGATGATATCAAGGCGGCACTCAAGGCCAATACCGAGGAGGCCGTGGCGCGCGGCGCGTTCGGCGCCCCCAGTTTCTTCGTCGGCGATCAGCTGTTCTGGGGCAACGATCGCCTGGAGTTGTTGCGGGCGCATCTGACGCGCGCGGCTGCTTGAAATTGCCTGCCGGGAGCATCCAGCCGGCCGGCGCGCGATCGTCGGTGCTGCGAGTGCGCGGTTTGCGCTACCACCTGTGGCACTGGGGCCGGCCCGACAAGCCACTGCTCGTGTGCTGCCACGGCTGGCTGGATACCGGCGGGAGCTGGCAGTTCGTCGGCTCGGCGCTGGCCGAGCAGTTTCATGTCGTCGCGCCGGACTGGCGGGGCTTCGGGTTCAGCGAGTGGTGTGGTGACCACTACTGGTTCCCGGACTACGTCGCCGATCTCGACAACCTGCTGTGTCAGCTCAGCCCGACCGACCCGGTGCTGCTGGTCGGGCACAGCATGGGCGGGCAGGCGACCAGTCTGTTCGCCGGCGTCCGGCCCGACCGGGTCCGGCGTCTGGTCCTGCTGGATTCGCTGCTGCTGCCGGACGCGCCGCCCGAGCGTGCACCGAAAGCGCTGGGCGGCTGGCTGGATGCATTGCGTGATCCGCCGCAGCAACGGGTCTATCCGTCGTTCGAGGAGTTGGCGCGGCGCATCGCCAAGCGCAACACCCGCCTCACCCCGGAGCGCGCGCTGGCTGTCGCGCGCGTCTGGGGGCGGGAGCGCGCCGATGGCCAGATCGAGTTGCTCGCCGATCCCCGCCATCACACGCACAACCCCATTCTTTATCGGGCCGCCGAGTCCTACGCGGTGTGGAAGCAGGTCACCGCGCCCACGTTCTTCCTGGATGCGGCGGATTCGCCGCTGCGCAAGATGACCGGGGAAGACGAGCTGGCCCGGCGCCGAGCCTGTTTCGCCGATCACCGACAGGTCGTCATCGACGACTGTGGACACATGATGCATCACGATCAGCCGGAGCAGGTCGCGGACGAGATTGTCCGTTTTCTCCATGCGTGAATCGGAGCATTGCCTGGACTGATCGCGCAGGGTTTGCGGTGCGGTCGGTGCAACCCTATCCTCGATATGGATTGCCGTCCGGCCTGCACCGCCGTTGTCGACTCGGGGCATCGCGACACGAACCAACCGGTGCGCTTTGTTGTCGACTCGGTACGGGTT
>CALBOV010000293.1 GCA_937896565.1 uncultured Salinisphaerales bacterium | reverse complement strand
CATGGGGGCGGGGTCGGACCTGGCGTTCACGCGGCCAGATGATCTGCCCTCCGGCGCGGATGCCACGCTGGCGCTGCCGGGCTATCGCTTTGATGGCGAGACGGCGTTGGTCGCCGCGCTGCCGGGGCATGTGGAGCGTGGTGTGTCCGCCGATGTGACGCTGCATCCGCTGGGAAGCCGCGCCGCGCTGCGCGGCAACCACGCGCCGGTGGGGCTTAGCGTCGGTCCGGAAATCTATGCCAACAGCCTGGGCCAGCCGGATCTGGGCCGTGGTCAGGATCTGGCCGGCGATCCGCTTGAGATCGGAGCGGTGGGTGCGCGCGCGTCGCTGGCTTCGCAGATCGCCACCAAGTACGTCGTGCGCCCCGGTGGCGTGACCGGTGTGTTCAATATCGATCCGGCGGCGCTGGCGCAGCCGGTGGCGTTTTCCGGTTACGACCTGCGGTTCAGCCGCTTCGCGATCCGCGCCGTCGACAACGCGGTGGACCCGTTCAACTGGGTCGACGGCGCGTTTGATTTGCCCGGCGATGCCGAGCTGAGCGATCTGGCCTTCGAGAACCTCCAGATCGACTGCGCCGCGCGGCTGGGGCAGGGGCGGCTGGTGCGCGAGCAATGCGATGCGGCGGACAACAACGGCAACGGGCTGATCGACGAGAACTGCCCGGCGATGCTCAAGACCTGGAGCCTGCCGACCGAGGTGTCCAGCCTGCGCTTCACCGGCCCGGACGGCGAGGGTGATGCCTTCTGTGACGACACGCCGCAGCGGCTGGCGCTGGATCAGAGCGTGGCGCCGCTGGCGCTGGACCGGCCGCTGGCGATGACCATTGGCTGGTCGCCGGACGGCCATGTTGCGTTCCAGCAGACGCGCGGCCTGGGTGAATTCCGCTTTGAGGAAGCCCAGGACGATGCGGGCGCCGCACCCGGTTTCGGCGTGGCGATCGATGGCGCCGCGCTGGACTGCGTCGACGGCAACGCCCAGGACGACCTGCTGATCTGCCAGACCATCGGCAACGATCGTTACGGCTGGGTGCAGGGCGAGACTACCGTGGCGCTGCCGTTCTGGCAGGCGATCACCGCCGATTACCGTCTCGCCAACGTGATTGATCTGGCGCAGCCGGGTTCGCCGGCCGTGGCGGACAGCTCCGTGCTGTTGCCGCCCGGGCGTCTGGCACAGGTCGATACCGCACGCACCAACACCCAGGTGATGGCGGGCGTGGCGGAGCGCTCCGATGACCAGTTCCAGGTGCGTTACGAATGGGGCGGTACCGGGTTCGGTTTCCAGCTTCCGGCTTATTACAGCCCGGCGCTGGCCAACGAGACGCGAATCCCCAGCCTGATCGGCGTGCGTCGGTCGGCCGACCTGATCGTGCTGGAGGCGGGTGCCGGCATCAATTTCGTCGAGCCGATCCGCACCAAGTTCTCCTTCGGCGCCAGCGCGGATATCCAGGCGCTCACCGAATTCGAATTCCAGATCAACCTTCAGGATGGCGACAGCCTGCGCAAGGTCGACGAGTTGCTGGTCGACGCCGGGATTCTCGATTCGCCGGTGATTTCGCCGGTGCTGGACGAAGTCAGCGACAAGCTGAACCTGTTCAACCGCTTCGCCGGTCGCGGCTTGGACTATGCGATCGAGGAAGCGCTGGTGCTGGCGCTGGAACGCAGCGGTGCCGCGGCGGCGGACATCTCCCCGCTGCGGGAGGACCCGCTGGTCACCGTGTCGCGCGGTCTGAGTCAGGTCGAAACCCTGCCCGAGCAGGTGCTGGGTCAGTTGCGGACACGGATCACGAGTCCCATCGAGGATCAGCTCGCGCAGGTGGAGCAGGCGGTGCGCGCACCGTTCCTGCAACTGCGCCAGCAGATCGAATCGCAGCCCGCGGGCACGCCGGTGGGCTCCGATGTCGCCGACCGGCTGGACGACACGGCGATGCGCCTGCGCTCCGTGCAGGGTCGCATTGATGGCGTCTCCAACCTGATCGATGACGCGCTGGACGAGGCGCGCTCCATCCTGGGCGAGGCCGACGATGCCATCGCTCGGGTGCAGAGCAGCCTGGCCCAGGTCAGGCTGGGGCTGCGGCAGGCCACCACCGTGTTCGCGGAGTTCTGTGGCACGCCGGGTTCGGTGGCCGGCGAGGCCAGCGGCTATCTGAGCGAGCTGTTCGACAACATCGATTCGATCCGGACCCTGCTCAACGTGGTCCAGGGCACCGAGGTGCTGGTGCCGCTGATCGAGATCGCGGCCGATGATCCCGAGGTGGCCCAGGCGCTGCGCGACGGCCAGGCCGGTTTGCAGAACGCGGCGGAATCGCTGCTGACGCGGGTGGCCATCGCCGAGATGCGGCTGCGCACGGCGGTGTGCCCGGATGGCGCCACGCAGGACAGCCGCACCACCGAAATCCTGATGCAGGCCGAGGCGCTGCTGGACGATCTGCTGGCGCATACGGCGGATATCGATGTCGCGCTGGCGCAGATCGATCAGCAGGTGGCCGGGCTGGCGTCGCTGAAACAGCGCATCGAATCCGAGGTGACCGAACCCTTCGACATCGTCGCCTCGACGCTGGAATCGATCGCGGAGCAGATCCGTGTCTCCGCGACACCACCGGCCGGTGAGGACGTGCTCGCGCTGCTGAACACGCTGGTGGCGGATGCCGCCGCGCAGATCGGGTTCCCGACGGTGAATGTCGCGGTCGCCGACCCGAACAATGGCAGCGAGGTCGATTTGCTGCGCGTGGCGTCCGAGCGCGTGCTGGACGAGGTGGATGTTCGCCTCGATGCCGTCGAGATGGACATTCGCGACGAGCTCGACGCGCGACTGCCGACCGCGTCGTACACGCCGGATCAGTTGCGTCGCACGCTGGTGCAGTTGCTGATGGACACAGCCCCGATCCAGGCGCTGCGCGAGGAGGCGGATGCCCAGCTCAAGGAGCTGCAATACCGGGTCAACAGCCTGGTCGCGGATCTGACCGATCAGGTGAACATGACCGTGCGCGCCGCGCTGGCCCGTGTGGAAAGCGAGGTGAACGGCCTGCTCGACACCGCCACCGCGCCGCTGAAGAAGATTCCGCTGCAATCGGCGGGTCTGGACGGCTTCGCGGTGATCGCGGGTGACGAGCTGGAGCGCGTTCACGTCGGCGCCGAGTGGACCATGTCGCCCAGCTCGGAAGGCCAGGACGCCAACACCTTCGGCGCGGCGCTGGACGCGGTGAGCTGGTCCGCCAGCAACAAGACGGCGGGTTGCAGCATTCCGGACGGCCAGAGCCGCCTGGACGTGACGCTGTCCGCCTTCAACCTGCCGGCGGCGTTCGGGCCTTCCAAGATCACGATGAAGAAGGTCTACATGGGCTTCACGCTGGATCAGGCCGCCGACGGCTTCGCGCCCAAGGGCGTGTTCGGCGGCTTGCAGACCAAGGGTGACATCGGCTTCTCCGAGTTCACCGTCTACGACCCGGCCTTCGCCGCCGGCATTGGCGACCGCGAGACCTATCTGGGCGCCTCCGCTGGCGTGCTGTTCAGCACCATCAATGCCGAGGCGGCGTTCCTGGTCGGGCGCACCTGCAACCAGGACATTCTCAACGAGCTGGACCCGCGGGTGGCCGAGTTCATCCCGATTCCGGAATCCGGCTTCGCCGGTGCCTACATGCGTGGTTCCGCCAGCATCCCGGTGTACTCCAACGGTTGCCCGCTCACCGTGGGCGTGGCCGCGGACTTCGGCGCCTGGGTGCTGGCCGGCCCGCCGCTGACCCTGGGGGGACTGGTGGGTGGCGGTGCCTTTGGCAAGGTCGGCTGCGTGGGCGCGCTGCGCGGGCAGCTCCGCGCCTTCGGCACCGTGAACACCGACGGCGACATGTTGTTCGCCGGCGAGGGATTCGGGGTGGCCGGCGCCGGACTTTGCGAGCCGGCTGGCTGGACCTCGCGTGAACGCAGCCGCGAGGACTCCTTTTGCGGGACCGTCGACGCCGGATTCCTCGGCCAGTACGACGGCAGTTGGTCGCTGCTTGATCTCAGCGTCAAAGCCTTGTTCTGAGGGGACGCGACATGAGGAAAACCATGACTTTGTTTCGTGTCCTGTCGCT
>CALBOV010000292.1 GCA_937896565.1 uncultured Salinisphaerales bacterium | reverse complement strand
CGGCTATCTGCAACGAGCCGTTAATCTGCGGCCGACCCACGCGGCGACCCGGAATGATCTGGGATATGCCATGATATTGGCGGGTCGGTACGATGATGCGTATCGTCAACTGGCCACGGCGAGGGAATTGGCGCCCTCCGACCAGCGCGCGACTCGCAACATGATCCTGTTGCACTACGTGCTGGGCAACCGGGTGGAAGCCGATGCCCTGGCTGATGGCAGCAGCCTGCCCGATGCAGAGCGTGCCCGCCTGCGGCAGCAGGCGGCCCGGCTCGTGGCATCGCAGCGCGGGGTGATTGGTGGTTCGTAAACAGGAGGGCCGCATGGGCGCTGTTCCAACAGTCATGACAGTGGGCGGGTTGCTGCTGGCATCGGCGGCGTTCGCGGGTTCACCTGAGCCAGGCGACGGGCAAGCGTCTCGTGCCTGGATGGAATTGCAGACCTCCGGCCGACAGGCCTCCAAGGCGGAACGCCCGATGGAAGGCGAGGTTGCCGATCGCGTCTACCAGCGGTATCTGAAAAGTTTTTCCCACCCGATTCCGGTCCAGTTCCCCCGCGAGCAATTCGCACCGGAGGGGAGTGGGTCGTGACGCCGTGGCAGCGTCAACGAGGCGCTGCAGCAGTTTTTGCAGCGCTGGCCGCCATCGCGGCGGTTTCCGCGTTCAGCCTCGTCTTTCACTCGGCGCAACTCTACAACGCCAAGCGTGATCTGCAGCGGCTCGCAAACATGGCGGCGATGGACGCTGCGATGATTGTCAGTGGCTGCTTCGATGGTCGCGTGACGGACTACGCGGCGATGGCGGAGGAACAGGCGCGGCTGTCCCTGCGGCGCAATGGGCGGACTGGCGCCGAGGACTGGCTCGACGAGGGCGAGGTGGTCATCGGCGAGGTTCATCGTGAAGGCGGGCTGCGCAGCGTGTCGACGCCACGCGGGGAAGAGCGACCCCCGGCCGTGCGCATCACTCTCAGTCGGCCGCAACCCACCTTTCTGACCCAGGCGTTCGGTGTTCGAGATGGCGCTCGGGTCGTTGCGAGCGCGAGCGCGTTCGCGGGGCCGACGGTCACCCCGTTCGTGGGCAGCTTTATCGCGGATTTCGATAGCGGGGACGGGACCACGCTCGGGCAAGTGCTCTATACCAACATGCTCGGGGGCGGTTCGCGCCTGGAACTGAGCGTTGCCGGGTATCAGGGGCTGTTCAGTACCCAGGTCCAGCTGGGTGCGCTGATCGACGCCGGTGCGGAGTTGCTGAACGGCGAAAACATCCTGACGACCAATGCGTCGCTGCCGCTGGGCGATTTCATTCTGCTGCTCTATGAGTCATTGCTGGGGGATGCGCCGCCGCTGGTCGATCAGGTGCTGCATGATCTGGCGGTGAACCTCGATCCGGCGCTGACCGTGATTCCCAGCGAGATTTTCGACGTGATCGGCGATCCGGATCTGGTGGACGACGAACTGTTCGTCAATCTGGGGAACGTCGTTGAAACCGCCGCGATGGTGGTCAACGCCGTGGTGCCGGTCGATCTCGCACCGATCCTGAACATTCCGGGCGTCGCGAGGGTGATCCCCACCGTAAGCATTATCGATCCCGGCTCGGTGGTGGTCGGTGGTGAAGCATTTTCGGAGGAAGGGGAACCGCTGACCCGTGCGCACACGGCCCAGGTGACGCTTGATGCGCAGCTGGCCCTGCTCGGAGCGACGCCGGAGACCGCGCTGCTCAACCTTGATCTGCATGTGGCTCTGGCCGAGGCATCCGCAGCGGTTACCGACATTCGTTGCGCGTCGACATCGACGCCGTATCACGAGATCGACGTCGATACCGTGTCGACGCTGGCCGCGCTGGAGATCCGGGAACTCACGCTGAATCTCCCGCCGTTGCTCGGGGGTACCCAGGCTCTGGGCGGAGGCGTGGTTCAGGTTGCATCCCGGACGCAGACGCCGCTGACGTTCGGAGGGCCGGGCGTCGAATTTCCGCAAACGATCAGGGCGCCCGCGGTCAGCGATGCCCTGGGTTCGGCACTGATCGGGACCATCCGCACCATCCTCCGTCAGGCCGAACTGCCGTTGCTGCCCGCGCCGCTGGATTCCGCGCTCGACGAGTATCTTGCCACGCTGCTGGAAGACGTCAGCAGCCCCCTCCTGAACGACGCGGTCGGAGAGATGTTCAGACAAATGGGCATCTCGATCGCGGGTGCGGACGTCACGATCGAATCGGTTTCGGTGCAACGCCCCACATTGCTGACACACCAGCGCGACGCCTGAGGGCGATCGCCACGACAACAGGGGTCGGGGATGGCAATCGGCGGGCGGAGGAAGTGATGGTCGCGTGATGCCCTTGTTCCGGGTGATGGCGATTCTCATGGCCTTCGCCTTCACCGCCGCCGTCATTCTCATGGTGGGCCAGTTGCGGCAGCTCCATGCCGAACGGCTGGTCCAGGTCAATGCCAGCCTGAGCGTTGCCACATCCCGCCTTGGTGAGGCGCTTGCCCAGGGTGATCTGGTCGAGGTGGGGGCCCGTGCCGAAGCGCTGGCCGGCGGCAACTCGATTCCGCGTGTTCAGATCATCGATATCCGTGGGCGTGTGCTCGCCAGTGCCCGGCGCGCCCGCGTGCGGCAATCCGGCCTTCTTCCCGAGCGCTGGTCCGCTGCGTTGCAAGATCGGTTGCTGGACTGGTTCGGCCTCGAGCGCCGGATCCGGCTCGTCAGCGACGGCGCCGGGCTGGGTTATCTGCTGGTCGCGATTCCGGACACGGTGTTCTGGCCGCCCACCGAGGACGCCCCGCGGCAGACCTATGTCCGGGCCGTCGTCTGCCTGCTGGTCTGCGGTGTGGCCGCGATCTGGCTGTTGCTGATGGCGCTGCTGTCGCCGCGGCGACAGCAGCGGGTCGTCGACGCCGCGCCGACGGTCCGGCTCCCCGAGGGCCAAGGTGATCTCGGTACGGCCCAGCGCCGCATGAGCCGGTGGTTCGAACTTCTGGGCTATGCGGTGGTGATCACTGACACCCGGTTTCGTGTGCGCTGGCTCAACCGGCAGGCCAGCGATCTGACGGGGTGGTCACCCGCGGATGCCAGGCGGCAACTGGTCTACTCGG
>CALBOV010000291.1 GCA_937896565.1 uncultured Salinisphaerales bacterium | reverse complement strand
TGCCCGAAGTATCGCTGGTGGCGGTGCTGGACGCGGACAAGGAAGGCTTTCTGCGTTCCGAACGCTCGCTGATCCAGACCATCGGCCGCGCCGCGCGCAACCTGCACGGCAAGGCGATTCTGTATGCCGACAGCGTCACCGATTCCATGCGCCGGGCGCTGGAGGAGACCGACCGTCGCCGGGCCAAGCAGATCGCCCACAACGAGGAACACGGCATCACGCCGCAGGGCATCCGCAAGGCCGTCGCCGATGTCATGCGTGCCGGGTATGAAAGCGTGTCCGGTGATGCGGCCCTGCAGAAGGTCGCGGAAAAACGCGCCGGTTACGAGGCGAAGGATCCGGCTGCGCTTGCGAAGCGGATCAAGCAGGTGGAGAAGGCGATGTACGAGGCCGCCGCGAATCTCGAATTCGAGACCGCGGCCAAGAAGCGCGACGAGCTGAACAAGCTCAGGGAAGCACTGACGGGGGCGGAGGTCGCCTAACCGGCTCCAAGCTGTTCCAGCGTGTCGAAAGTGTCCCGTAGCGCATCGGGAATGTCAGCGGCGAATGTCTCGTCGATCGGAAAGCGCGGCATGCCGTGCTTGATCGCGATCCACAGCACCTCGGCTTGCTGGCGGTCCTTGCCCTTCTTGCGAGGATTTCGTGCGGGTTTGTCGGCAAGCCAGCGCTTGTGCAGCGCGAAATATCGGGGGTCAGGTACCGCGAGTCGGCACACGATTCCCCGCTGGCTGGTCACCACCTGGGTGACGGGCGAGCCGAGCACCAGCCAGTCCTGTTCGGGCAATGGAATGGGCCGAATCGATTCCTGCTTCGGGTACGTCGCGGCCAGGGATTGAGGTAGCAGAAATTCGACCTCGTACGCCATCCGGTTGCGGGCCTGGAACGGCCGTTCGGTGTTGACGGTGTAGGTGCTGTCGACCGCTTTCAGCGTGTCGAGCAACGGTGCGGTGGTGGCGATCGCCAGCGCCTCGCTGCCGGCCCAGGTGAGGTCGCAGTCTTCCGTGGCATCCAGGCCGGTGGCGAAGCGGTCCAGCGCTTCCAGCTCGTATGCGCCCATTGCGTTGGTGCCGACCACCAGTACGGCGGGGCCCAGCAATTCCCGCCGGTCGCATTCGACCAGCACCCGCGCGGCGGCGTCGTGGATGCGGGGCAGCCGCAGGGCTCGATATTGCGCCGCCAGTTCCGGAAACCGGCTCTTGACGGCCTTGGCCCGCGCCTTCGCGGCTTCACGCTCGGGCATTTGCCGTGCGGCCACCGCTTCGGTCTCGGCGTTCCTGGGGCCGATGTAGGTCGCGTTACCCTTGCGGTCGATCACCCGGTACAGGTGGTCGCTGCCGTCAACGGTCTTCCATGTGAGCCGTCCGCCGTGGCGATGGAGTACGCGCTCCGCGGCAATCCACTCGTCATAGGCGACGTTGAGGTTGTCGAGCAGCCGGAGTTGTTCGTTTGAGAGTGGCACTATCCTTCACTTCGTAAATAATCGAAATGCAGGATAGTTCGTCGCGGAGGCGCCTTCAATGGCGGTTCCACGACAACGGGCGTGGCGGTTCGTGGTCGGACAGTGTTGGTGCCCCTGGCGCGCATGCCACTCGTGTTCCCGTCCGGATCATCGCCTTCAGGCGGCCTGCTGCTCGCTGGCGGCCAGCCGCGACAACAGTGGATCGATACGCTGGATGACGGACCGTTTGGCGCTGGTCTTGCGGTAGAACAGCCCCACCGAGCGGGTCGGAGCGGGCGCAGCCAGCTCCCGGTAGATGATCCCGTCGTCATCACGCACGGCCACGCGGGGCATCAGCGTAATGCCGGTGCCAGCCCGCACCATCTGTCGCAGGGTCTCCAGGCCGGTCGCGCGGACGTCCTGGTCCACCCGCATGCCGTGCTGCTGGCACACATCCAGCGCCTGATCTCGCAGGCAATGGCCTTCCTCCAGCAGCAGTAGCGGATAGTGAGCGAGCCGGTGGACATCGATGACGGGCTCCTCCGCCAGCGGATGGCCCGTGGGCATGGCGACCAGGAACGGTTCCTCGAACAGCTGGCGGCAGACCAGTGAGTCATCGTGGACCGGCATGGCGAGCAGGGCGGCATCGATATCTCCGCTGCGCAGCATGGCGACGAGGTGATCGGTCTTCTCCTCGACCAGTACCAGCCGCAGGTTTGGCAGATCCGTCTTGATCAGCGACACCAGTTTCGAGAACACGTAGGTCGCCAGCGTCGGAAACGCACCGATGCGAAACCGGCCCGACAACGGGTCCTGCGCGCTCATCGCGATCTCGCGAATCTGGTCAGTCTCGCGAAGGATGCGCGCCGCCGAGCGGATGATCGATTCGCCGACCTCGGTGGGCATGACCCGCCGGTTGGTCCGCTCGAAGAGCGCCACGCCCAGCCATTCCTCCAGCTTCTTGATCTGGCCGCTCAGCGTTGACTGGCTGACATGGCAGGCCTGCGCCGCTCGGCTGAAGCTGCGGTGCTCGGCCACGGCCAGCACGTACTGCAAATCCCGCGTGTTCATGTGCGTTTTTCCGGTATCGGCGATGCCGATGGTTTCCATGGGGAAAACCTGTTGTACATCGATTTTACCGATAACTAAAGTTCCATCGTCGGGTTTTGACGATCTTGGATCAGCCCGGAGTTCGATCTATGAATGATTCTTAGGAGGCGGGAATGATGTCAGTAGCACCAAAAACCACGGCGCTGGCGGGCGTGGCCCTGGCGGTCGCCACGGCGGGAATGCAATCAACGGCGTACGCAGGCAGTGTGGAGGCGACGTCCAACCAGTTCTGGTGGCCCGAAACGCTCAACCTGACGCCGCTGCGTCAGCAGGCGCCGGCGTCCAATCCGTACGGCGACGATTTTGATTACGCGGAGGCGTTCGCCAGCCTGGACCTGGACGCCGTGAAGGCGGATCTCAAGGCCGTGATGACCACCTCGCAGGACTGGTGGCCGGCCGATTTCGGCCACTACGGTCCATTTTTCATCCGCATGGCCTGGCATAGCGCCGGCACCTACCGCACGGCGGATGGCCGCGGCGGCGCTGGCGGCGGGCAGCAGCGTTTCGAACCGCTGAACAGCTGGCCGGACAACGCCAACCTGGACAAGGCGCGGCGTCTGCTGTGGCCGGTCAAGCAGACCTATGGTCGCAGCATCTCCTGGGCGGATCTCATGGTGCTCGCGGGAACGGTCGCGATGGAATCCATGGGCTTCGAGACCTTCGGTTTCGCCGGTGGTCGCGAGGATGACTGGGAAGCCGATCTGGTCTACTGGGGGCCAGAGCAGAAGATGCTGGCATCGGACCGATTCCACGGCGACGGCAAGATCGAGGACCCGCTGGCGGCGACGCAGATGGGCCTGATCTACGTGAATCCCGAGGGGCCGAAGGGCAAGCCCGATCCGGTCGCGGCGGGCAAGGTGATTCGCGAAGCCTTTGGCCGCATGGCGATGAACGATGAGGAGACCGTCGCGCTGATTGCCGGTGGTCACACCTTCGGCAAGGCCCACGGTGCGACCAAGGGTGACTGTGTCGGTGTCGAACCGGCCGCCGCCGATATCGAGAAGCAGGGCTTCGGCTGGGAGAGCAGCTGCGGCTCCGGCAAGGGGGCGGATACCTTCACCAGCGGTCTGGAAGGCGCCTGGACGGCCACGCCGGCCCAGTGGACCACGCAGTACCTGGATAACCTGTTCAACTTTGAATGGGAGCAGACCACCAGCCCGGCCGGCCACATCCAGTGGGTACCCAAGAACGCCGATCAGCTGAAGTTCGTGCCCGATGCGCATGATGCCTCCAAGCGTCACGCGCCGATCATGTTCACCACCGATCTGGCGCTGTAGTTCGATCCGGCCTACCGCAAGATCGCGATGCGGTTCCGGGAAAAGCCTCAGGACTTCGAACTCGCGTTTGCCAAGGCCTGGTTCAAGCTGACTCACCGTGACATGGGCCCACGTGCCCGCTATGTCGGCAACGCCGTACCCGCCGAAGTCCTGCTGTGGCAGGACCCCGTGCCGCCGGTGGATCATCCGCTGATCGACGACAAGGACATCGCCAAGCTCAAGGCGGAAATCCTCGACACCGGTCTGACCATCCCCGAGCTCGTGCGCACCGCCTGGGCGTCCGCGGCCAGCTACCGCGGCACCGACATGCGTGGTGGCGCCAACGGCGCCCGTATTCGCCTGGCGCCGCAGAAGGATTGGGCGGTCAACAATCCCGAGGAACTGGCCAAGGTGCTGGCGACGCTGGAGAAGGTCCAGAAGGACTTCAACGGCGGCTTCTTCCGCAAGAAGCAGGTGTCCATGGCCGATCTGATCGTGCTGGGCGGTGCCGCGGCCATCGAGCAGGCGGCGAAGAACGCCGGCTACGAGGTGACCGTGCCGTTCACGCCGGGTCGAACCGACGCCACGCAGGCGCAGACCGATGTCGAGGCCTTCGCGGTGCTGGAGCCGAAAGCCGATGGCTTCCGCAACTACTACAGCACCGACAGCCGTCTGTCGCCGCCGGAAATGCTGGTGGATCGCGCCAGCATGCTGACCCTGACCGTGCCGGAAATGACGGTGCTGGTCGGCGGCATGCGCTCGCTGAACGCCAACGCGGATGGTGCCGGGCACGGCGTGTTCACGGCCAAGCCGGGGACGCTGAACAACGATTACTTCGTCAACCTGCTGAGCATGTCGACGAAGTGGACGCGATCGGCGAACACTCCCGGCCTGTACGAGGGGCGGGACCGCGCGTCCGGTGAACTGAAGTGGACGGCCACCATGGTGGATCTGATGTTCGGATCCAATGCCGAACTGCGCGCGGTGGCGGAAGCCTACGCCTCCAGTGATGGGGGCGAGCTGTTTGTCCGCGACTTCATTGATGCGTGGACCAAGGTGATGACGCTGGATCGCTTTGACATGGAAGCGGCGTGACACGCCAGGTTCCTGTCGGGGTCGCAGCCGTGCGCTGAACGTCGGCCAGCGACCAGCAAGTGATGGCAGGGCGGGGTCGTGCATTCGTGCACGACCCCGTTTCTGTTTTCCGTGATCGGCTCCGGCCGAAACTTCGCGCATCGCGGGCTCGCCGCGATTCCGGCGAATGTGCTAAACCCATGGCCTCAAGTCATGGTCATGGCGACGGGTCCTGTCCGGTCTGCCGAGGGGAACGAGGGTGAAACAGTCCGGCTGGATGGCGGTGCTCACATGGGCGTGTCTGATCTTTGCGGCGACGCCGGCAACGGCGCAGAGCGATCTGGTTCCGCGCACGCGGATGGCGCCCGCACCGTTCACCGCGGAGCAGGTGCGTGAAGCCTGTCCGGAGGGAAGGCGGCTGGTCGTCAGGATCGCCGGGCCCGCCGGCACCTACCGGATCCAGACCACCGAGTTCACCAAGGTGAGCGAGAGCACCGCCTGGTTCACGGTCACGAACCTGGACGAGAGAGGGCGGCGAACCGCCGCGATCAGGCGGTATCGGTCGAGCTGGGGTGAGTTTCTTCGCTACGACGAGTTTCCCGCGGAACGGACGCGCACGTACACAAAAACCGTCAGGACGGCGCTGGGGCGGTATCGGATGAAGGTCTATGAAGTCACGGACCCGACGCCCCGGGCACTGGTGAAGGTCTACTACTTCGCCGAGTCGCTCCCGGGTCCGCCGCTGCGGGTCACCGTGCGTGAAGATGGCGGTGAGGAGTTTGTGTTGATGGAAATGATCGAGCGCAGCCAGGGACGTCCTGATTGATCCACGCCGCAACTTGACGGTGCCAATCAATCCGGGGCTCCCAGGCCTGTCCGAGTGTCCGGATGACCTGGTAAAAGTGTCCGGACAGGTGTCCGCGGACACTTTTCTCCGAACAAGAAAATATAAATAATTCAATAAAAACAACAAATTATAGATTTCAAAAAGTTGGTACACGGGTTGCGCTAAAGAATCACGAGACTTCCTTGTGAGCTTTCCGATGCGTAAACAGAATGTGTTCCTGATCGCCGGCCTGATGAGTGTGGCCATTCCCTGCCTGGCCGCCATGCAGTCCTCCCTGCTCGGTGGGTCGGTCACGGAGAGGCCCGCTGGCACGGACCAGCCGATTGATGTTGACGCCGAACTGCGGCAGCTGGCCACGGCGGATCGCTACTCGTCCGAGCTGAACGAGTCGCTGCAGGCCCGGCTGGATCGCAAGATTGCCGACCAGAGTCGGAATCTGCTGAGTGGCCTGACCACCTCCGTGGAGACCGTAAGCCTGCGCCGCGATGCCCGTCAGTTCGCCGCGGGTGACGGTGCCGTTCATTGGGATTCCGAGGAACCCTGCGACGAAGAGACCGCCGCGTCGGTCGATGCGCCGACTCAACCGGACGCCACGGACACGCTTGAGCAGAGCTGCTCCGATGACGGCTGCCTCTATCTGTAATGGCCGTGACGGGAGACGATCGGATGTTCCGTGACACCAGCGGGCAGGACCGGGTGCTGGAAACCGGTTCGACGTGGACACGCTGGCGCTGGCCGCTGATCGGCGGCGGAGCCGTCATCGCGCTGCTGGTCTGGCTGTTGCCGGGATATGTTCGGCTGTGGTCGGCGGAGCAGTCGGTGAGCCTGTCGCGCGTGTCCATCGCCGTTGTCGAACGCGCCCGCTTCGAACGTGACATCGCGGCGGATGGCCGCGTGATCGCCGCCGTCAGTCCCAGCCTTTACGCGGCGGCATCGGGCACGGTGCATTTTGATGTGAAGGCGGGCCACCAGGTCGAGGCCGGGCAGGCGGTGGGGACGCTGGAAAGCCCCGAGCTGCA
>CALBOV010000290.1 GCA_937896565.1 uncultured Salinisphaerales bacterium | reverse complement strand
GATGGAGGACAGGATGATTTCCTTGGTCAACCACAGTGCGTAAAGCGGTATCCGGTGGGTCAGCCGCAACGGCACCATCTCGTGATCGACGACCGCCATGCGATTGGCGATCCAGAGGACCAATGCGACCGATGCGGCGCCAAAGCCCAGCAGCAGCGCGGTGTAATGGCCGGACAGCACCAGCCAGAACGCGATCAACAATAGGCTCAGACTGGCCAGGTAGCGCATTGCTTGGTCATTCCAGTCGTGTGATCCGGGGCCGCTCCACCTGACACACAGTCCCCTCAGGCAGGCCTGGCCACCGCAATCACGACTTCGAAGTAAGGAGGTCGTTGTTCTCGCGAACCGCTACGGCAAGATACAACACGCAATCCTTGCCCCTCAAGCAATTCGCGCAGTTTCGGTTCGCTAAAGCCTTGATTTACATGGTCGTACGCGCGCGTGGTCGCCGCGTGCTCGTGTGCGCAAAGCGTTGCGACAACAAGCGTGCCGTCGGCGCGCAGTACCCGCGCGGCCTCGCCGATCACCGCGCCGGGATCATGGGCGTAGGTCAGCGCGTGCATGCAGAACACCACGGAGAAGCGCGCGGCTTCGTAGGGCAGCGCATGCATGTCGGCCTGCTCGAAATGGACATTGGCGTGATGCGCGAGACGTCGCCGGCCCGCCTCCACCACGTTGCGACTCAAATCCACGCAGGTGACCGAGCGCGCGTGATTGGCCAGCAACTCGGCCAGTACGCCATCGCCGGAGGCGATATCGAGCACGTCTCCCAGTTCCAGCAGTTCGATCAGGGCGCGTGCCGTGGCTTCCCAGGTGCGGCCGGGCGAATAGTGCAACTCCATCCGGCCGGCCACCGAATCGGCCCAGGACAATGTCGCGTGCCGGCTGCGGATCACCTCGCGGGCGCGTTCCAGATCGGCGCCGATCTGGTCGTCGTCCAGCCGGGACTTCATTGCGCTCCACAACACCCCGGGCAGGCTGTCGCCCACGTCCGGTGAAAAGGAGTAAAGCGTGCTGGCGCCCAGGCGGGAGTCGGTCAGCAGTTGGGCATCACGCAGCTTGCTGATGTGAGACGACACCCGACTCTGCGCCAGACCGGTGACCTGGGTCAGCTCCGCCACCGACAGGGCGTCGCTTTCCAGGACCGCGAGCAGGCGCAGGCGTGTGCCGTCCGCCAGCAGGCGGCAGGCTTGAGTCAGGGCGTCGAGGGAACCGGTTTCCATGGGCTGGCATGAAAAAGCCCGGTCTGGAACCGGGCCTCTTCAAGCTCCGAGGTCGACTCAGGAATCCGGTGTCGACTTGCCGGCCGTGGTCGCTCGCTTGACGCGCGAGGAAGTGCCGGTCGTCGTCTTCTTGGCGGCAGGCTTCGCCGTTGCGGTCGACTTGCTCGCCGTGGTTTTTGCGGTGGTCGTCTTTTTCGCCGGCGCCCGCCTGGTCGTGGTCTTGGCCGTGGTGGATGCGCTGGCCGGTTTCTTCGCGGCCGGCTTCCTGGCGGCGGGTTTCTTCGCCGCCGTCTTCGGCTTGCTGGCCGCGGCGGCGGTCTTTGACGCGGCGGGGGAGGCGGTCTTGGCGGCGGGTTTCTTCGCCGGAGCCTTCTTTGCCGGTGCTTTTTTCGCGGTTGTCGTTGGTTTCTTCGCCGCGGTCGTCGTCTTCCTGGCCGTCGTCGCGGGCTTGGTCACCGTCTTCGTGGTGGCCTCGACCTGCTTGGCGGCGGCATTGACCGCGGACTCGGCGGCACTGCGTGCGGAACTGGTTGCGGCACGAACCTGCTTGGCCGCCGTGCTTGCCTGCTTCTTGGCTTCGGAGAGCTGTTTCTTCGCCGAGCTCTTGCCCTGAAGGTTGGCCGACAGCGCGTCGGTCAGCGCGACCCGTGTTTCCGTGATGATCTGAACGCTGGTCCGTGCGTTGGCGATGATCTGGTCGATGGTGGACTGCAACAGGTCCAGCTGGGCTTGAGCAGTGCTCTTCATGTCGCCCTTTTTGGTGCTGGCCTTGAGGCCGTCGACGATGGACTTGTAGCTTTTCTGCAACTCGTCCAGTTCGTGTTCGGCGAGTCGCTGTATGCCTTCATAGACGATCTTGTTGGCGCTGATCACGGTCTCGATCGCGATGCTGCGCACATCGTCCATCTGGGTCTTCAACTTCGCGAGCTTCTTTTTCGCGGCCATGGTGTCCCCGATCCTTGCGGTTACAGATAAGGTCGCGAGTGTAGGAGCGGGGAAAAAACCTGTCAAAACCGGACAATTCCGTGATCCGGCCCTGTTGCGACGGCCGATCGGGCCCGATGCGACGTCGGGTTGCATACGGGGCGGTACACCGCCCGCCGTGTCGCGGTTTACGCCCCTACAACCCGTCGATATAGTGGCCCGTCCCTCAATCTTGCGGAGGAGTTCGCCAGCATCGTCGGCGATCTCCAGGAATTCTCATATAAATAGGACAAGCCTATGATTTTCCAAGGAAAGTCGATTCAATGCCATGACCTTGGCGACGGCATCGTCGAATTGCGTTTCGACCGGGAAGGCGACGCGATCAACAAGTTCGATGCCGCCACCGTGAAGGAGCTGGGCGAGGCCACGCAGGCCATCGCCGATCACTCCGGGGTCCAGGGCGTGGTCGTGAGCAGCGGCAAGGACGTCTTCATCGTCGGCGCCGACATCACCGAGTTCGGCGAAGCCTTCTCCCGTCCGGAGGAGGAAATCATTCAGTGGTGCGCGGACTCCAACGCCGTGTTCTCCGCGTTCGAAGATCTGCCGGTTCCCACCGTCACCGCCATCAACGGCATCTGCCTGGGCGGTGGCTTCGAGATGGCGCTGTCCTCGGACTACCGCGTCATCTCCTCCAAGGCCGCGGTCGGCCTGCCCGAGGTGAAGCTGGGGCTGTTCCCGGGTTTCGGTGGCACCGTGCGTCTGCCGCGTCTGATCGGTGCCGACAACGCCATCGAGATGATCGCCGGCGGAAGCAACGTCAAGGCGAAGGCCGCGCTGGCCAACGGCGCCGTGGATGCGGTGGTCGAGGCTGACCAGCTGCTGGATTCCGCGAAGTCGCTGTTGTCCCGCTGCATCTCGGGCGAGATCGACTGGAAGGCGCGTCGTACCCAGAAGACCGGGCCGCTGACGCTGGGGCCCATCGATTCGATGATGGTGTTCGAGACCGCCAAGGGCTTTGTTGCCGGCAAGGCCGGCAAGCACTACCCGGCGCCGATGGAGGCAATCAACTGCATTCAGAAGGCGGCGGGCAAGGGCCGTGACGACGCGCTGAAGATCGAGCACAAGGGCTTCGTCAAGGTCGCCAGGTCCACCCAGGCCGCCGCGTTGATCGGCATCTTCATGAACGATCAGTTCCTGAAGAAGAAATCCAAGGGCTGGATCAAGCAGTCCAAGGAGATCAAGCAGGGCGCGGTGCTTGGCGCCGGGATCATGGGTGGCGGCATCGCTTACCAGGCGGCCAGCACCGGTACGCCGATGATCATGAAGGACATCAACAAGGCGGCGCTGGATCTGGGCCTGAACGAGGCATCCAAGCTGCTAGGCAAGCAGGTCGCACGCGGCAAGATGGACGCCGCCGCCATGGCGCACGTGCTGAACAACATCCGCGACACCCTCAACTACGGTGATTTCGGCGAGGTCGACATCATTGTCGAGGCCGTGGTCGAACGCGCGGACATCAAGAAGTCGGTCTACGCCGATGTCGAGAAGTACGCCCGTGAGGACGTGATCATCGCGTCGAACACCTCGTCCATCTCCATCGACGAGCTGGCGTCCGACCTCAAGCGGCCCGAGAACTTCCTCGGCATGCACTTCTTCAACCCGGTGCACCGGATGCCGCTGGTCGAGGTGATCCGCGGCTCCAAGACGTCGGACGAGGCGATCGCGGCGACCGTCGCGCTGGCCACGAAGATGAACAAGACGCCGATCGTGGTGAACAACTGCCCCGGCTTCCTGGTCAATCGCATCCTGTTCCCGTACTTCTTCGGCTTCGAGGGGCTGATCGCGGAAGGCTGCGATTTCCAGCGCATCGACAAGCTGATGGAAGGCTTCGGCTGGCCGATGGGTCCGTCCTACCTGAACGACGTCGTGGGCATGGACACCAGTCAGCATGTCGGTCATGTGCTGGCGGCGGGCTATCCCGATCGCATGAGCCCGAAGGAAGGCCAGAAGTCCTCGCTGGATCTGATGGTCGAGGCCGGCCGTCTGGGCCAGAAGAGCGGCTCCGGCTACTACAAGTACGAGCAGGACCGGAAGGGCAAGCCGAAGAAGGTCAAGGATCCGGAGGCCTACGAGATCATCAAGCCGGCCGTGCTGGAAACGCGGGAGCACACCGACGAGGAAATCGTCGAGCGTCACATGCTGCCGATGATCATCGAGACGGCGCGCTGCCTGGAGCAGGGCATTGTCGATACCGCCCCCGAGGCCGACATGGGCCTGATCATGGGTATCGGCTTCCCGCCGTTCCGCGGTGGTGCGCTGAAGTACGCTGACACGCTGGGCCTCGACAATGTGGTCAAGGCCTGCGAGAAGTATGCGTATCTGGGCAAGCTGTACGAGCCGACCGAGCGCATGAAGGAAATGGCCGCCAAGGGCGAGAGCTACTACGGCTGATGTGTCGTTCCGGAACGGGGGCGCGAGTCACCCGTTCCGGTCCGATCCGCATCGACTCAAGAATTTCATTATTGGAGAAACGTTATGACCGAAGTCGTCATTGTCGACGCCGTCCGCACCGCGATGGGCCGGTCCAGGAACGGTCAGTTCCGCAACGTTCGCGCCGAAGAGCTTTCGGCTGAACTCATCAAGGCAATCCTCGAGCGCAACGAGGCGGTCAAGCCCGCCGAGATCGACGACGTGATCTGGGGCTGTGTGCAGCAGACCCTGGAGCAGGGCTTCAATATCGCCCGCAATGCGTCGCTGCTCGCCGGGCTGCCGCACACGGTGCCGGGGCAGACCGTCAACCGCCTCTGTGGCTCTTCGATGTCCGCCATCCATATCGCCGCTAGCAACGTGCTGGCCGGGCAGGGTGATCTCTACCTTTGCGGCGGCGTCGAGCACATGGGGCATGTGCCGATGACGCACGGCGTGGATTTCAGTCCGGCGATCTCGCTGCAAACCGCCAAGGCCGCCGGCATGATGGGCCTGACCGCGGAGCTGCTGGGCAAGATCAACGGCATTTCCCGCGAAGACCAGGACCAGTTCGCGCTGACCTCGCATCAGCGTGCGATCGCGGCCCAGGCATCGGGTGTCAATGCCGATCAGGTCGTACCCATTCGGGCGCATGATCCGGCCGGCAACCTGTTCATGACCACCAACGACGAAGTTGCCCGGGCCGATGCGAGCCTGGAGGGCCTGGGCGGTCTGCGTCCGGCCTTCGATCCGCGTGGCACCGTCACCGCCGGCAACAGCTCGGCGCTGTCCGATGGTGCGTCCTGCGTGATGGTCATGTCCGCCGAGAAGGCCAAGGCGCTGGGCCTCAAGCCCATGGTCAAGATTCTGGGCATGGGCTGGGCCGGTTGTGACCCGTCGATCATGGGACGCGGGCCGGTTCCGGCAACCCAGCAGGCGCTGAAGAAGGCCGGCGTGGACCTGAGCGACATCGGTTACTTCGAGCTCAACGAAGCCTTTGCCGCGCAGAGTCTGGCCGTGCTCAAGGAACTGAAGCTGCTGGACAAGCAGGACGTGATCAACGTCCGCGGTGGCGCGATCGCGCTGGGGCATCCCCTGGGCTGCTCGGGCAGCCGCATCACTGGCAACCTTGCTCACATCATGCAGGAGAAGGATGCCGAGCTGGGCCTGGCGACGATGTGCATCGGCCTGGGTCAGGGTGTGGCGACGATTCTGGAGCGCGTGCACTGACGCGGGGTTCCACAACGTCTGGAGGAAAGCCCGCCGCGTGCGGGCTTTCTTTTGCGCGGTCGTGGGGACTTGTGTCCTAATCCGCGGATAGCCTCATCAGGAGCGTTTCATGAATCCGTCCGTATCCCCGTCCTCGCCCGGTGGCGTCGCGCGTGTCCTGCTCCCCACCGTTGCGCTGTTGCTGGTGCCGCTGCTGGCCATGCAGGTGACCGACGAGGTGGCCTGGGGGCTGATGGACTTTGTTGCCGCCGCTGGCCTGCTGCTCGGTGCGGGCTTCACCTACCAGTTTGTTGCGCGGCGCGTGTCCGGTCCGGGTGCGAGGCGGGTGGTCGGCACCGTCGTTCTGCTGGCGCTGGTGACCGTCTGGGTCAACCTGGCGATCTGAATCGCTGGCGACAACGGCATAAAAAGACCGCCGACGATGCGGCGGTCAAAGTCCCTTGGGGGGCTCGGGGAGGGAGGGGTCGCTACTCGGCGTAGACGTCTTCCAGCATGCCGGGCAGCCGGTGAAACTCGACGATACTGACGCGACGGTCGCGGTCGGTGTCGAGCACACCGAAATGCAGGTGTACGGTACGGCTCGCGGCGGTTTCATCGCCGGTCAGGTAGCCGTCACGGTTGGCGTCCAGCGCCTCGAAGGCGCGGCGCGGATTGTCCTGAAGATTGGCCATATGCAGCGGTGAACGCATCGCGTCGCCCGAGCTGCTGGCGCCGGCCAGGCTGGCCGACAGGGCGCCGGCGAATGCCAGCATCGGCAGCATCATTCCCGTCGCCAGGAACAGGCCGGGCAGGTGACGTTGAAGTGCAGATTGTTCTTCCATGTCTGCCAACCTCCATGCGCTGACCGGGTGGCCAACGTCCTGAAAATAAAAGGCCGTCCCTGGCCCTCGGGTTGTGCGGGTGCTTATCCGACGCCGGTCGGATCAGCGCCCACGTGGTGACGCGACCGAAATCGCTGCACCGGACCGGGCATCCTTGCCCGGCGGCCCGCATCCCAGCTCCATGTCTGGAACGCGGCCTTAAACGTTGCTTGCTGTTATCAGGAGCAAGCCGTGTGCCAAAAAAATACGAAAGGAAATCAGTAAGTTGCGTGGCCGGATTGTCGCCTTCAGGAGACGGCCATGCGGCAACTTGGAATTCCAAGTTGCGGTGCAACAAGGACTTAGCCGTGCGAGGCGCTGTCGTCGAATGGCAACAGCGGCGTGGCGCGTGTCGCTGTTCCCAGTCACCGATCGCGCTGCCATGGGATCAGGCCGCCGGCCGCCAGCACGTCGATTTGTCGACCGGACAGGCGGTGGGCGAGTTCCAGGGTCCGATCCCCGTCTTCCACCTCCGCAGTGACCCGCGAGCCGGCGCGTAGCTGGTCGTTCCAGTCGCCGATGACCAGAACCGAGCCGGCGCTCAGCGCGCTCGCGTCGTCCGGGTTCCGGAACGTCAGTGGCAGCACGCCGAAGTTCACCAGGTTCTGCCAGTGAATTCGCGCGAAGCTCTCGGCGACGACGACGCGCAGGCCCAGATGGCGCGGAGCCAGCGCAGCGTGCTCGCGACTGGAACCCTGACCGTAGTTGCGGCCGCCGACAATGGCGTGATCGCCCAGTTTCCGGGCCCGGGACACATAGTCCGGATCCACCGCTTCGTAGACGAATTCGGCGATGCGCGGGATGTTGCTGCGGTAGGGCAGCACGCGCGCCCCCGCCGGCATGATCTCGTCGGTGGAGATGTCGTCGCCCACGCAAAGCCCGACCGGCAGTCGGATCTGATTGTCCAGCGGTTCCAGATCGGGCAGGGATTCGACGTTTGGCCCCTTGTCCAGGTCGATGTCGCGGGCGATTGATCTGGGCAGCGGGGCGATCAGGTTGTCCGCGTTGATGATCGGGCTCGCCGGCTCCCGGATTTGCGGAGCACCGCGCTCCAGCGTTCGGGGGTCGGTGATCTCGCCGTGCAGCGCGCTGGCGGCCGCGGTCTCCGGGCTGCAAAGCCAGACCCGGTCCTCCCGCGTACCGGAACGCCCGGGGAAGTTGCGGGGTGTGGTGCGCAGGCTGTT
>CALBOV010000289.1 GCA_937896565.1 uncultured Salinisphaerales bacterium | reverse complement strand
CCGCCGGTGTGGAACCCACGCTGCGTCTGGCCGTGGAGGTGATTTTTCCGACCTGGTTGTTGCTTGAGTGCTTCGAGGTCTTCGCGCGGCGCTTTCCGGAGACGCATCTCGAGCTGGAGGAATCCGTGCTCGGCGGCACTGACGAGGCGATTCTCTCCCGCCGCGTTGACCTGGCGATCTCGCCGAGCGTGCCGGTCGGATTCGCCGGCGAGCCGCTGCTCGAGGTTCGATTCATCCCCGTCGCGCATCCGGACCATCCGCTCCATCGCCTGGGACGCTCCGTGGACTATCGGGATTTGCGACGTCATCGCCAACTGGTGATTCGCGATTCCGGTGTGCAGCGCAAGCGTGATGGCGGGGCCTGGCTGGGCGCTGACCAGCGCTGGACCGTGACCAACAAGGCCACCTCGATCCAGGCTGCGACCATGGGCCTGGGCTTCGCCTGGTTCGCCGATCCCATCATCGCGCCGGAGCTTGAAAGCGGCATCCTCAAGCCGTTGCCAATGGCCGGCGCGGCGGAGCGACGGGCGACGCTTTATCTGATCACGGCGGATTCCGCCTTCGCCGGTCCGGCCACCCTGACGATGGCGGAGATTCTTCGGAGTCGGACCGCAATGAAGTGCAATGTTCGCGAAATATCCACGTTGGATCGGTGATCAGGCGAGGTGACTCCTTGCAGCGTGTATATATCCGGCTTGCCGGAAGACGTGGCGTTGTCATCGAGGTCGGATCTGGGAGGGGCATGCATCTGAGTAGTAAAGATTGCCTGCCTGTGGATTCTTCGTCCCATGATTCGCCTAGTCAGTTCGGCATTGGCTACTCTTAAACAACTTTCCTGCGTAGATCGTGCTTCCTTGGGTGAATCAAAAAATGAATAATTCGACGACTTTCGGTGCCAAGCTCTCTGATTTGACTTGCTTCAGTGCGCTCGGCCGGGTAGCACACATGGGCGCTCTGAGCCTGATTGTGTTGCTCAGTGCGTGCGCTACCACCGCGGGCGACGGGGTTACCATCAAGGGTACTGAGAAGCGATACGCGACTATCGAGGAAGCGGAAGCGGAGGCGGATGACGATGATTTGATCTGTCGTCGCGAAGATGTGTTGGGGACGCATTTCCCGCGCACTGTTTGCATGACTAAGTCCCAACGGCGTCAGGCGCGGGAAGAAGCTCAGCGGGGAATGATCCAGAACCGCGCGCCGGCCTCACAACCGCGGCTGAACTGATCCGCAGTCATTCCCAAAGCCGATCTTTTTGAGTGAGTCTGTTGATGTTGTAGTTTTGATCGGTGGAAGCCAGGCATCCCGCGTTCTGGCCCGCGACAGGAATTCCTTCGTGGGCAACGCTCGATCGAACAGCCAGCCCTGTGCCATCTGGCAGCCATGCCGTGACAGGAAGTCGTACTGGTCGGTGGTCTCGACGCCCTCGGCGATCACCGTCAGGCCCAGATCCGTGATCATTCGCAACAGCCCGCGGGCGATCGAGGCATCCCGGGCGTCCGTGGAAATGCCCTGCACGAACACCCGGTCGAGCTTCACGGCATCCACGGGCATGGTCTTCAGCTGGCCGAACGATGCGTAGCCGGTCCCGAAGTCATCGACCGAGAACTTCAGCCCGGCCTCGCGAAGTTTGCTGATGTTTCTCAGCAGCATGCTGTCGGCGTGAACATACGAGTGCTCGGTGATCTCCAGCGCGAGTTGCGAGCCGTAGAGCGAACCCTGATGCAACCGGGCGACGATGCCTTCGATGAGCTTCGTGTCGCGCAGCAGGAAGCCCGGGACGTTGATCGCCAGCCGGCAGTGATGGATCTGGGACTGGCGCAGCTGCTGTCGCAGTTCGAAGGCCTGGTGCATGACCAGTTCGGTCAGCGGCAGCGCGAGTCCCCATTCTTCGGCCAGCGGCACGAATTCGGACGGAGCGATCGCGCCGAGGTCGGCGTCATTCCAGCGGCTGAGCATCTCCGCGCCGCACAGTCGGCCGGTCTTGACGTCCAGGATCGGTTGGGCGTGCGCTTCGACGATGCCGTGCTCGATCGCGTGCCGAAGCCGCTTGTGGAGCGTTGATCGCCGATCCAGCCGGCGTCGGGTGTCGTCCGAGCAGATCCGGAACTTGCTATCAGCACTCGAGCCAAGGGTGTCGCGAAGCGCCAGACCGGCCTGCCCCATCAGTCGTGAGTACGAGCTCGTCGGCTGGCGTCCGAGGCTGGCACCGGAACGTGCGACCAGATGGTGGGCATGCCCGGCGGGATGCCACGCGCGCTCGATTGTCGCGTGAATGCGTGTCAGGTATTCGTCCAGATCATCCTCGCTGGTCTGCCCCGGGATCAGCGTGACCAGCTCTTCGTCGGAACCCCGTGCCACGAAGGAGTGGTCCGGCAGAATGCCGTAAAGCAGGTGGGCGCAACGGGTCAGCGTCGCGGTCGCATCATGCTCCTCGTCGGTCGAGACAACGGCGGAATTCAGGTTGAGTATCGCCGTGCGAATCAGGGCAACCGACGTCTCGCCTGCTGTTTCCAGCGCGGTGTCCGTTTCCCGGTGCAGTGCGCTGAGATTGGGCAGTCCGGTGGCGTTGTCGCGATACGCCAGCGCTTCGGTCTTCTTCGCCAGGGTCCGCAGTTGTCTGCCGCGGCGGACTTCATCCTGGGCGATGTCGGCCAGCATGCGCAGCGTCGCCTTCTGCTGGTCGGTGAGGGATCGCGCTTTTTCATCAATGACGCAAAGCGTGCCAAGTGGCCGCTTGTACCAGCTGCGCAGCACGAATCCCGCGTAGAACCGAATCCTGGGTGCTCCGGTCACCAGCGGGTTCTTCGCGAAACGCGGATCCAGCATGGCGTCCTCGACGATGAGCATGTTGTCCGGCTCTTCCAATGCCCGCGAACAGAAGGACACGCTCCGCTCGGTTTCGCTGACGCTCAGGCCGCGGACTGATTTGAACCATTGACGGTTCTCGTCGACGAGGCTGACCAGCGCGATCGGTACGCCCAGGAGTTCGGACGCAAGCGCCGTCAAGCGGTCGAAACGTTCCTCCGCCGCGGTGTCAAGCAGTCCTGTCAGGTGCAGGTCACGAAGACGCAAGGCTTCACGACGTTGCCATTGCTCGGAGGGCTGGGAGAGAGAATTGTTCGCCGCCATTGTATTGATGATGATCGAATAGTGGCCGCGCAAGGTACGGCCTCTGCGGTAAGAAATTTGTAAAAGAAAGCGCCTCCATCTGAGATTTCGATGAACGGCGTCACATTTCAAGGATTTGTTCAGTGTGGATTGAACGGTTTCGCGAAGCTTGCTCCATGCCGTAAGCTTGTGAGTGTTGTCCCAGGGGTGCCTTGAACGGCTGAGAGAGTCCCTTGGAACCTGAACCGGATTGTGCCGGCGTAGGGAGTGGACGCACGCCATGTTCTCCGTGGCTCTCGTCCGCGTTCCGTGCAGTCGGCCGGGAGCTGTACCGATGAGCGCGACACCCAAGAACGTTTCCACCGACATCGCGGAAAACGCGCGGCGAGTCCGTGACGAGATGCGCGAGCCCTTTCCCCGGTCTCGCCGGATCTACGTGGATGGTTCGACCCCAGACATCCGGGTGCCCATGCGGGAAATCGCCTGTTCGCCCACACGGACGGAGGCGGGCTTCGAGCACAATCCTTCCGTCACCGTCTACGACACGTCGGGGCCGTACCAGGATTCGGAGGCACGCATTGATTTGCTCGAGGGGCTGCCGATGCTGCGTGCGGGGTGGATCGATGCTCGCGGTGATACCGAGCAACTGACCGGGCCCAGCTCCGAATTCGGCCAGCACCGGGCGGTCGACCCGAAGACCGCGGATCTGCGTTTCGGTCATATCCGCGCACCGCGCAAGGGGCGTGCCGGCGCCAACGTGACCCAGATGCACTACGCGAAGCGGGGCATTGTCACGCCGGAGATGGAGTTCGTCGCGATTCGCGAGAACACCCGGCTGGCTGAACTGCGCGCGGAGTACGAGGCGGCGGGCTATCTGAAGCGCCAGCACGGTGGCCAGGGCTTTGGCGCGCGGCTGCCGGCCGAGGTGACGCCCGAGTTCGTTCGCGACGAGATCGCCGCCGGGCGCGCAATCATTCCCAACAACATCAACCATCCGGAATCCGAGCCGATGATCATCGGGCGTAATTTCCGGGTGAAGATCAACGCCAATATCGGCAACTCGGCCGTGACCTCGTCGATCTCCGAGGAAGTCGAGAAGATGGTCTGGGCCACGCGCTGGGGCGCGGACACCGTGATGGACCTGTCCACCGGCAAGCACATTCACGAGACGCGCGAGTGGATCATCCGCAATTCACCGGTACCGATCGGCACCGTCCCGATCTACCAGGCGCTGGAGAAGGTCGACGGCAAGGCCGAGGAGCTGACCTGGGAGCTGTTCCGCGACACCTTGATCGAGCAGGCCGAGCAGGGCGTGGATTACTTCACCATCCATGCCGGCGTGCGGCTGCCCTATGTGCCGATGACCGCGGATCGCGTCACCGGCATCGTCTCGCGTGGCGGCTCGATCATGGCCAAGTGGTGTCTGGCGCATCATCAGGAATCCTTCCTGTACACCCATTTCGAAGATATCTGCGAGATCATGAAGGCCTACGACGTGGCCTTTTCGCTGGGTGACGGCCTGCGGCCGGGCTGCCTGGCCGACGCCAACGACGCCGCCCAGTTCGCCGAGCTGGAAACCCTTGGCGAGCTGACCAAGATCGCCTGGGAGCATGATTGCCAGGTCATGATCGAAGGGCCCGGCCATGTGCCGATGCAGCTCATCAAGGAGAATATGGACAAGGAGCTGCGTGACTGCTTCGAGGCGCCGTTCTACACCCTGGGCCCGCTGGTCACCGATATCGCGCCTGGCTACGACCACATCACCTCCGGTATCGGCGCCGCACAGATCGGCTGGTACGGCACCGCCATGCTCTGTTACGTGACGCCCAAGGAGCATCTGGGATTACCGGACAAGGACGACGTGCGCGAGGGCATTGTCACCTACAAGATCGCCGCCCACGCGGCCGACCTGGCCAAGGGCCATCCGGCCGCGCAGGTGCGCGACAATGCCTTGTCCAAGGCGCGCTTCGAATTCCGTTGGGAGGACCAGTTCAATCTCGGACTGGACCCGGAGAAAGCCAAGGAATTCCATGACGAGACCCTGCCCAAGGACTCGGCCAAGGTCGCTCATTTCTGCTCCATGTGCGGCCCGCACTTCTGCTCGATGAAGATCACCCAGGACGTGCGTGACTACGCGGCCAGGCAGGGGATCGAGGCGATTCCGGTGGCGGTGGAGACCGGAATGGAGGAGAAGGCCCGCGAGTTCCGCGAACAGGGTGGTGAGGTCTACCGACCCACATAGTTCTGTCTGGCGCATGCGCCTGAACGCACACGCGATCCCTCAGGTGGGCGCGTCCTCGGTTGCCGGGCATGG
>CALBOV010000288.1 GCA_937896565.1 uncultured Salinisphaerales bacterium | reverse complement strand
GATTCTCCACTGTCGCGGTGGCGAGCCATCTGGAGCACCAGCCAAAGGGCCATCCCGAGAGGGGGGAGCAGGACCAACGCCAAGGCCAGAACCACCGCCGCATCGGGCCGCTCAAGGGCCCAGGCTTGCGCCAACAACGGCGTTGGCCAGTGGCGTCCCGCCCAGGGCACGGTGCACTTCGATGGGGCGCATGTCGCCAGGCTGTCCCAGAACGACCTGTTCGAACAGCGCAAGCGCATGGGCATGCTGTTCCAGTCCGGCGCGCTGCTTACGGATCTATCCGTTTTCGACAACGTGGCCTTCCCGCTGCGCGAGCACACCAAACTGCCCGAGCGTCTGATCCGCGACATCGTGCTCATGAAGCTCGAGGCGGTCGGCTTGCGCGGCGCGCGCGCGCTTTACCCGGCACAGCTGTCCGGCGGCATGGCCCGGCGCGTGGCGCTGGCGCGCGCGATCGCGCTGGACCCGGAAATGATCATGTACGACGAGCCCTTCGCCGGACAGGATCCGATCTCGATGGGTGTACTGCTGCGCCTGATCCGGCGCCTGAACGACGTGCTGGGCCTGACGTCCATCGTGGTATCGCACGACGTGAAGGAGACGCTGGGCATCGCCGACTACGTGTATGTGATTTCCGACGGTGAAGTCATCGACCACGGCACGCCGCAGCAGATTCGGGATTCCCGGTCCGAGTGGGTCCAGCAGTTCATCCATGCCGAGGCTGACGGGCCGGTGCCGTTTCACTACCAGGGCACGCCCTACGCCGAAGACCTGCTCAACGGGAGTCGCCGATGACCACAATGCAGCGTGGTTTCAATACCGCGACCGGCTGGATGGCCGATCTCGGGCGCGGCGCGATCTTTCTGATGCGCATTCTGTTCAGCCTGCCGGGGCTGATCCTGAAGCCGCGTCTGCTAATCGAACAGATCTATTCCGTGGGCGTGCTGTCGCTGGTGATCGTGGTCGTGGCCGGCGTGTTCGTCGGCATGGTGCTCGCGCTGTCGGGCTACCGCCTGCTCGTGGGCTTCGGCGCCGAGGAGGCGCTGGGCACCTCGGTAGCGCTCGTGGTGGTGCGTGAACTCGGCCCCGTCGTGACCGGCCTGCTGTTCGCCGGGCGCGCGGGCAGCGCGCTGGCCGCCGAAATCGGCTTGATGAAGGCCACCGATCAGCTTTCCGGCATGGAAATGATGGCGGTGGATCCGGTCAAGCGCATCGTCGCGCCGCGGTTTCTGGCCGGCGTGATCGCGCTGCCGCTGCTGACCTCCATCTTCTGCGTGATGGCGATCGGCGCCGGCGGTGGCTATTTCGTCGGCGTCGACATGCTCGGCGTGGATGCCGGCTCCTACTGGTCGGGCATCCAGTCCAACGTCGATTTCGGCGAGGACATCATCAACATCTTTCTCAAGAGCGGCGTATTCGGCGCGATCATCACCTGGGTCGCGGTCTATCAGGGCTACCATGCGCCGCCCACGTCCGAGGGCGTATCACGGGCGACCACCAATACCGTGGTGATCGCATCCCTGGCGATCCTCGGCGCCAATCTCATGCTCACTGCCGTGCTTTTCGGCAGTCACTAGGGTTCGTCTATGCAGTCTCGAGCAGTAGAGCTTCTGGTCGGTTTCTTCGTCTGCCTCGGCATCGCGGCGATCTTCATCCTCACGATGCGGGTCAGCAATCTGGCCGATACCAGCGACGTACAGCAGGGTTACACCGTGGTCGCCGCCTTCGACAATATCGGCGGGCTCAAGGTCGGTGCACCGGTGAACATGGCCGGCGTGCGCATCGGCCGTGTGGCCGACATCACGCTCAATCAGGAAACCTTCCGCGCGGAGGCGAAGCTGCGCGTGAGCGAGCAGTACAAGCTGCCCAAGGACTCGGACGCCGCGGTGCTGACCTCGGGCCTGCTCGGTGAGCAGTACGTCGGCGTCGGCCCGGGCGGCTCGCTGAAGAACATGCAGGACGGCGACGAATTCATCATCACCCAGAGCGCAGTCGTGCTGGAGAATCTGATCGGCCAGTTCATGACCAGCATGGGTGCCGGTGGCGATGCCGGCGGTGGCGGCTCGGGCGGCGGCAACGCGGGCGGCCTGCCCGCACCCGACGGCCCCTGAAGCGCTCAGTTCAGGATCAATTCATCGCCGCGTTCCGATACTGCAGTTCACTGGATTCCACCACGCGAGGATATGTCATGCCAAGCATGAAGCGCTCACTGCTGAAGGCCTTTGCGGTTGCCCTGCTCGTTCCCGGACTTGCGATGGCGGCGCCGACCCCGCCCGATGAACTCGCCCGCGATACCGTGCAGACCGTATTGAGCGAGATGGACGGCCGGCG
>CALBOV010000287.1 GCA_937896565.1 uncultured Salinisphaerales bacterium | reverse complement strand
TTCCCATCGCTCCATCCTCTCAAGCTTTGGAGCCTCCGAGAAACCCGGGGCGGTTCACACCTGACGCATGTCATGCGAAAGGGTTAAATGTCAGTCAAGTCGTTGTTTTACAGAGTAAAATCTGTGAATCAAAAGCAGCTTCCGCCGTGAATCATATAGTGATTCACTGAAAATTTCTTTGTAGAACAACAAATTGCATGCAAGGCTCGAATGCTGCGATCGGAAAGGCAAATGGGCTTACGGCAACAGGAAAGCGAGTCAGCATTTCCTGATTCGCACGCTTGCCAAGCGCAATGGGATGACGAACTACGCCGTGGTGAGCCTGCTCGTTTCGATCGGGATGCAGTTGTTGACTCGGTGCGGAAACGACTTCGAAGCTGCACGCCAGGCTTCGATCATGAGCGACATCAAGCTGATGATCCCGCCCGAGGTATCGGAGGACATTGCGGAGATGAAGGCCGTGGTGCGGCGCATGTTGGCCCACCAACTACAGACGTTGTGGGTCGCGTCTCTACATGCTGAGTCGTAGCGACCGGGCACACGAGAAGAGGCAATTGTGAAGGCAGCGGATCTATTTGCTGAGACGTTAGAGAAGCTTGCGATCACAAAGCCCGAGTGAGAATGCCATCGCCGGAGATGGTCTTCTCCGCTATCAGGTCGGCTGCCGGCAGTCCGCCGCTGCACATCGGTGTCCGAGATTCGACAAACGACCGACCGCAAGGTCGCCCGCCTCAACTTCTGAGACGCCGGATTCCCTGCGTTCGATTGTCGCCATCGGGCAGAGAGAGAACCCAGCAAATCACCGACCCGATGCCCACGAGTGTTGCGGCGATAGCGACTTCCGAAGACTCCAATGCGGCGGCCGTCAATGCACTTGCGATGCTCAACCGGATGCCGAGAAGACCGAGTCTGCGACAGATGCGCCCCTTCAGTCGGTGGGAAAACCGATCAGTGGATTGTGGCGACCTTGCGAGCAGACCGAAGCCAGCGAGCACGACGCCGATCACTGAAATAGCTATTACGCTAAACATCGCGAACCCTGTTCCAATCCGCGATTGGAAATTGCATTTCACCCGTCGAGGGGGGTGCGGAAGTTTTCTGGGCCAGATGCCCCCTGTACAGACCGCTACTTGTGCTTTGGCCAAGCGGAGAGCAATGCCGTGCATTCGCAGCGAATTGGCCGGTATGCCCCATCATTTGCCGGAGTGATGATCAATCAACGCTTGAATCACGTCATCCGAGGACAGTTCTCCCTGGCTCCATTTCTCCCCAAGCTCAACGGAGTGTTTGGAAGGCTCGGGCATGCCAGCAATCCGGTTCAAAGCATCGGCCTCTCGAAGTGCACATTCGCGAAGTTCTCGCTCACGAATATCGACAGAGTTCGTCATGATGCCCATTCCAAATATCAGCCAATCTAGAGGGCAATTTTACCGGACCCAGCAACATGAAGATTCGATTCACGCAAGTTAGATTCTGGAGCAGTAGTACACCCCGCCGGGGAGTGGCCGGCCCCAATCGCGAGGAAAGAGACTTTCAATCTTGACCCATCGCACTTCGCTTGCGAATTGAACGGCGGCTAACGGCGGACGCACTTCCACGACTATTCCGCAGACGGAATCATCGCCTGGCGAAAGGCTATTTCTCCAGCTAGCTAGGCGATCTAGTCTGGCGCGATTGATCTGATTGGCAGCCTGCCTGGAAGCTGATGTGAACTGCTGATCGCGCTGAATAGCTGCCTGATAGATGCTGTCCAGGTTGATGCCGTTGAGCGCTTGTTGGAGTTTTTCAACATCGACCTTGAGGGCTCGGATATCCATCCCAGGTATCACTCGCAGGGGCGCGAAGAGAAGCCCAAGGTCTTTCACCTGGGTCGCGAATTCCGAGTTGCACAGGGAGTAGTAGCCAAGGTCGTCTCGGTTGCCGGCAGCATCCATGTTGCAGACATCGCGGCCGTCGCCGGCACTGTTGCTAGCAGTTCCAATGGCTGCGAGGCCAACTACACGGCGGTTGCCATCCAACCACAGCGCTTCGACTCCGGGTTGGCGAGCGTCTGCGTCCAGCGAGGGCGCCCAACGCCCGCCGGCTTGCCGTTCCAGGAAGAACACGGTCGTGGCCGGTCCTTCCGGTGTGTACACACCGCGAACCCTTGCAGACTGAGGATCGGAGAGGGTGAGTGTGTGGATAGGTTTGTAGTCGCCTTCACCGGCTGCTTCCTCGATTGTCCAGCCGCTTCCGCCAGTGGTCGCAGTGGGGTTCGAGGCGCAGGCGGCTAGCGCCAAAGCAAGCGGGGGAATGAGGGGTCGCATCTTGATGCTAAATGAGGCCATCGCAGTCTCCATGGCGGCGATCCGTTCCACCTGCGATCGTCAGGCGCTGTTGAGGTACACGCGGAGCCCGGCGGCCTCCCGTCCTTTGCCGGTTCACTCGCGCGGCTATCTGCTCAATTCGCTGGGCTAGCTCCGTAGGCAGCTCATCCAACCGGATTTGCAAATGGCACATCAGCTCGTAAACGCGGGCGGTGTGAAACCAAGCGTCCTCGCCCATTGCGCGTATCGAGGCAGGTCTGGGTTTGTAGCGCCGCACATCAGGGTCCACCAGGCGGCGCAGGAACCAGCGAACCTGTAGGTGCGCGGGTCCGCGTTGTTCTGCGATGTCCACGAGTGCGTAGAGCGATTCCACGGCTTCGCGCACGATCGGGCTCTCCATAGCCCAGAGCGGAGGAGGCGAGACCCAGACACTTCCGAGCAGGAAGAACTGGAACTCTTCATCTCCGGGCGTCGGGAGTAGAAAGGTCTGCCTCTCTTTCGCCGTCCCGATGGCAGCGCGCTCAGCGTGTTCGCCGCCACTTGCGTAGTCGTCTCGCTTTCGAACATCTGCCAAGTCCATCGGAGAGATTCCTGCGGCCCAGAAAATGAGAGTAATACACCGTGGCTATATACGCCACTATGGCAATACTCCAGAAGGATGCAGCCAAAGCATCCTCTGCTGGTTCAAGTAGGAAAGACGATCCGCGAACGCCGGAAGGCAGCCGGGTTTTCTCAAGACGGGTTCGCCAACCACATCGGGCTGGACCGTAGCTACTACGGACACATCGAGCGAGGGAACTACAACATCACGTTGTTGGTTCTGGAAAAGATTGCGGCCGGGCTGGATGTGGACGCTGGGGCTCTGCTGCCTAGCCGATCGGAAAACGCCGAGTTTGTCGCCGAAGCCCAAGTTAAAGCGTAGGGCCAATATCCTTGCGCGGAGCGTTTGTTTGCGTGGCAAGGTGAGGGCTGCGACCGTCCTAGGCAAACCAGATTGGTTATAGCCGTTGCTATGGATCTCAGCCCAGTACGGTCGTTATTGTTGCGACAGATGAAGCTTTGTTAGCCGCGGATTTTCGTGTTCATTCGATCAATCCACCTGTCCAGCATTCTTCGTGCGGCTCGGGGTCGATATATAGGCGGGCCATATCAGAGAGTGCTTTGTAGCGTGCAAGTAAGAGCGGTGGGGCTGCTTCCCCTCGTCTTGGTGCTGGCGTGCCTTGAGAAATATCGGCATGGCCGCAGAATTGGCCCACACGAGAGTCTTCAACTTCAGCGCCAGAGCCACGAATCTCATAGGCGTCTAGTGCCGCGAGACCTACGTACGAATCCTTAGCGATACTCTTGGCTTTGTCTTTACACTTGTCCGACCCCATATGCTGCAAACGCATAACGCTGAGATCATCACGCTCGGGTTTTGGTCTAAACGCTGCGGGACTTAGCTTCGTCCTTTTTCGATTTAGGTGAAAAGGTGTCTTGATTGCACGCGCAATCTTCTCGTCATCGAGAATCTCGATGGGAATGTCGCACATTATGCGGCTATCTTTTCTGCCGTGATCGAAGTGTCCGTGCTGTTGTCAAGAGAACTGATTGCGGCTATTAGGTTGGCAAGCAGGCCCTTGTTTGGAAGCCCTTTCCCCTGGGCGCCCATTGGCTGTTTCCCTTCTCCCCCCACAAGAATAGAAAAATCCTCCTCGCCAATTTCCAAGTGAAGAAAACGGCTCCCATATTCCCATTCAAGTGAAATAGTCCCATTGGAATTAGGTGTCAATTCTGGGCCTGGAATGTCAGATGCTATTGACGAAATTGTTAGGCGAGTTCTGGCAACAACGCTTGGTGAAATTTGTACGCCTCCTTCTCCATTCCAGTTGTCGGGGAGGCTTGCCAACTCATCCAATTCTATCTGGAGTTGCTGTTGTTCAAAAAGTAAAGATGGAACGACCTTAAAACCTTCAAAAATATAGTTCGCTAAGTAATCAGCCAACGGCGGTGCGCCATGCTCGGATACTTGAGGTTCCTGCTGCCAGAAATTGCTAATCACGGTTGTATCAGATGCGCCCATGTCAAACATCATCCGTTCCTTCTGGTTCTAGAATGCCAGATAGCTGCTGTGTCATCTCGATGAAAGTGTCATGAATGACGGAACGTGCGCTATCTAATGCGGATAGCACCTGCTCGATATCAGGTTCTATTTCCTCTGAAATGGAAACTGTAGTATCCATGACCCCGGCTTGTTCGCCTGCGGCTTTGCCCTCCGCCAATTTGATAGTCATCTGCATGCGTTCAAGAGGAATTATTGCGGACGCGGACACCCGAACATTTTGGCTGCCAGCTTTTCTCTTGATAAGCGACTCGGGCAGATTCAGGGAAAACCCAAGGTCAGATTCAAAAAAATCTGTCGCATTTCGACCTTTTAGGAAGGGTTCCTTGAAAGCGTCAATGTATCTTACACTGACTTTTAATTTTCCGAGATTTGGGTAGGCCTCGAATAGGGAGTCAATCGCCACTTCAATCCATGGGCGAAACTCGTTCCACGACTTGTAAGGAGGCAGGGCATTGATACTGAAAATTGAGGGGCCAACTTGTGCTAGCACTGGGTTGGCCTTCTGATCCTCATGTCTATAGCGACACGCGATTCGGTCATGAGGAAGTGGGGCGCCATGAGGAACAAGGCGCTCCATTTGCTTGAAGCCATGCTGATATATGGCTCCTCCAAATCGCTGGAAAAACTCCTCGAACTCCGAGGTGTCTAGCAATGAGCTCGGGAGTTGTAATAGATTGCCGCCTTGGTCTGTTGCTGTAGAGAATTGTGGTTCCCAGCGCAACTCCGCCACCAGTTCGACGAGTGGGGCCTTTTTGAAGGTGATTGGCATATCGAAGCAGTGTACTTGAACTAGCTGCACTATAGAAATGGTATGCCGCTTCGCTCGGGTTGAGTTTAGCCTACACGGAAGCCGTTCACACTGGCGCTGCTGGTACAAGGCGTCGGCATGCGGCCCAGGGGTCGTTTCGCCTTCTTGTCCAGTGATGCGGGAGCGCTCTCACTTCCTCACTTGAGGCAACTTGTCGAGTCGCGCGACCAAATGGGTTCTACCCCGTTTCCACGGACGGTTTGAAAAGGTCCGAAAACTTACGGTCTT
>CALBOV010000286.1 GCA_937896565.1 uncultured Salinisphaerales bacterium | reverse complement strand
CGTCGTCGTGTCGCTGATCGCCGCACTGACCGTGCTGCCCACGGCCAGCGCCAAATGGCTGGGCCGCGTCAATGCCCGGGACAACCTGGGCGGCACCTGGGACCGCCTCACCGCGCTGGTGCTGCGCCTGACCGACCGCCCGCTGCTCCGCGCAGGCTGGATCGTCGCGCTCACGCTGGGAGCCGGCGCACTGGCCTGGAGCCTGCTGCCCAAGGCCGACTACCTGCCACGTGCCCGCTCGGACAACGCCTGGGTGAACTTCTCGGTCCCCGCAGGCGCGTCGCAGGACGCCTTGCAGGAAGACCTGGGAACCACCGTCGTGAGCCGGCTCGAACCCTACATGAGCGGCGAGAAGACGCCGAAGGTCGCCTACTACAATCTGTCGTCCTGGGGCCGCTGGAGCGGCATGGCGATCTACCCGGCCGACCCCAGGGATGCCGACGCGCTGATGGAGGTGCTGCGCACTGAGATCACCCGTGATCTGCCGGACATCAGCAGCTTCGTGACCATGGGCTCGCTGCTGAACTTCTCGGGCGGCGGCAACCGCCAGATCGACGTGGACATCCACGGCACCGATCTGCAACAGCTGCTGGCGGCGGCGCAGGCCGGCATGGGCGCGTTTTCTCAGGCGATGCCGGGCGTGCCGGTACAGCCCCGCCCCAGCCTGGCACTGGCGGAACCGGAACTGCGCGTCGTGCCCGACGACACGCGCATCGCCCAGACCGGGCTGACACGCAACGAGATCGGTCAGGCGGTGCGCGCCTATACCGACGGCCTCTACGTCGGCGAATACTTTGACGGCAATCAGCGCCACAACATTGTCGTGCGCGCCGAACCCTGGGACACGCCGGAAGGCCTGGCGGAGCTGCCGCTGGCGACGCCACAAGGCGGCATCCAGATGCTGGGCGAACTCGCCTGGCTGGAACGCCATGTCGGACCGACCGAACTGCGCCGGATCAACGGCCAGCGCACGGTCACGCTACGCGTGTTCCCGCCGGAGAACATCACCCTGGAAGAGGCCATCGACACCATCAAGGCCAAGGTGGAACCTACCATTCTCGAAGTCCTGGGTGGTGAAGGCTCGGTGCGCTACCGCGGCAGCGCCGACGGGCTGGACGAGGCCCTGGCCGCGATGGGCCGCAACCTGCTCTACGCCCTGGTGATCCTGCTGCTGATTCTCGCCGCCATGTACCGGTCCGCGTGGAGCGCGCTGGTCGTGCTGTCGGTCATGCCGCTGGCCTTCGCTGGCGGCGTGGTCTCGCTGTGGCTGATGAATCTGGTGACGTTCCAGTCCATGGACCTGCTGACCATGAGCGGATTCATCATCCTGCTCGGCCTGGTCGTCAACAACGCCATCCTGCTGGTCGACCGCACCCGACGCGCCGAGGCGGAGGGCCTGCCTCGACGCGACGCGGTCGCAAGCGCGGTGCGGCAGCGTGCGCGCCCCATCTACATGAGCACCCTGACCAGCATCTTCGGCATGCTGCCGCTGATGCTGATGCCTGGCACCGGCTCCGAGATCTATCGCGGCCTGGCCGCGGTGATCGTCGGTGGCATGGCGTCATCGGCCATCTTCACGCTGCTGCTGCTGCCCAGCCTGCTCCGTCTCGGGGAAGGCCGGCACCGCGCAGCCGAACATTCTTCGTCCACCGAGCCGTCGGCCGACCCCGTCCGCTCCGGAGCCTGACATGCGATCGCTTTTCCTTGCCGCCCTGTTGCTGCCCGCCACCGCGCTGCACGCACAACCGCCCACCCACCCGACACCCGTGGTTGTCGATCACGTCCGCTCGGACAAGATGGTCAAGGCGATGCCGGTCTCCGGCACGGTGCACAGTCGCAACGAGATGCAGATCACGGCGAGTGTCGCAGGCCGCCTGGAGTGGCTGGCCGAACCTGGCAGCCAGGTAACCGCCGGAACCCCCGTGGCACGCATCGATGCCCGGCCGATACAGTTGCAGCTGGCGGAGCAGCGCGCCCTGATCGAGCGCGAGACCACCAATCACGCCTACCTGGAACGCGAGGTCGAGCGGCAGGAGCGCTTGTCCAAGAGCAACTATGTCTCGGAGATCGATATCGAGCAGGCGCGGTCGCAGCGCGACATGGCGGCCAGCGACATCGCGGTCGCCCGGGCGCGCATCGCCCAGCTCGAGGACCAGATCAGCCGCGCCACCGTCACGGCGCCGTTCGCCGGAATCGTCATGGAGCAGTCGCACTTCGTGGGCGAGGAAGTGACCCGAGGGGCCAACCTCAGCCGCCTGATCGACACCGAGAATCTGGAAGTAAGGGCCGGAGTGCCGCTGCGCTTTCTCGGCCGCACGCGTCCCGGTGACGTGCTGACCGTGATCGCGGACGGCCATGAGCTGGTGGGCCGCATCCGCACGGTGGTCCCGGCCGGTGACCCCCGCTCGCAAACCTTCGAAGTCCGGATCGACCTGCCTGCCGAGGACGCCCGGCAGCTCGCGGTGGGCCAACTGACCCGGGTGCGGGTACCGATCAGCGCGGCGCGCAACGGGTTGACCGTGCCACGCGACGCACTGGTGCTGCGCCAGGACGGAACCCGCGTCGTGCGCATCAATGCCGAAGGGCTTGCCGAGCACGTGCCGGTCACCCTCGGCCAGGGACGCGGCGCCTGGATCGCGGTCGAGGGTGAACTGTCGGTCGGCGACACCGTCGCGGTGCGCGGCGCGGAGCGGCTGCAACCCGGTCAGCCGGTCAACGTGGTCCGCGACCTCGCGAAGGAACGCTCCGGCATCGATCGCGGCTGAGGGACGCAAAAACCGTGTGCCGGCACTGGTCGGACACCGGAAATATGGGATGATCCTGAGAAGAAAGTCCGTACCGCAGGATCATGACGCTCGGAGACGAAACCGGAGACGCACGCGCCGTGGATCCACGCCGGTTCACGGACATGCTTGCCGAATCGCCACTGGCGTACGCGGCGATGGTCGAGAGCGTGACGGGTTTCGGCATCTACCTGATCGACGTGCGCGGCAACGTCCTGACCTGGAATCACGGCGCCGAACTGCAGACCGGTCTCAAACACGACGAAGTGGTCCGGCGTCCCTACGCCAACCTGTTCGATGACGCCGGCCGCGCCGCCGACCTCCCCTCACAGATTCTCGGATTCGCCAAGTACCACGGTCACTACAGCGACGAGCACTGGCGCCGACGCGGAGACGACGAGCGTTTTCAGGCACTGGCGACACTGGACGTCGTCCGCGACCGGAAAGGTGAACACACCGGATTCGTGGAGGTCGTTCGCGACATCACCGCCGATCGCAAGCGCGAGGCCGCACTCTACAGCCAGGCCACCACCGACACGCTGACCGGGCTGGCCAATCGCGGGCACTTCATGGAGGTGGCCCAGCAGGAGATCAACCGAATCCGGCATTACGGCGACCCCCTGTCGGTCGCGGTCCTGGACATCGACCACTTCAAGTCCATCAATGACACCTACGGCCATCAGGTTGGCGACATCGCGTTGAAGCACGTGGCCGATATCCTGCGGCAGGCGGTACGGCCCATCGATATCATCGGGCGGCTGGGCGGCGAGGAATTCGCCATCGTGATGCCACGCGCGAACACCCAGCCGGCCATCGAGTTCTGCAACCGCATCCGGATCGCGCTGTACGGTGCGCCCGTTGACTCGCCGATGGGTCCGCTGAAGATCTCGGTCAGCATCGGCGTGGCCACGCGGAGCAGCGAGGCGCCCGATCTGCCAAGCCTGCTGGAGCGGGCGGACAAGGCGCTCTGCAAGGCCAAGCGAAACGGCCGCAACCGTGTGGAAACCTGGCTGAGCTGATTCGCATCCCGGGGGCCGGATCAGCAATAATCCGCGCCCGCCCCGCCAACAAGTGCAACACCATGGCCCAGTACGTCTTCACCATGAATCGCGTCGGCAAGCTCGTGCCGCCGGACAAGCAGATTCTGCGCGACATCTCGCTGTCCTTCTTCCCGGGCGCGAAGATCGGTGTGCTGGGCTACAACGGCGCGGGCAAGTCGACGCTGCTGCGGATCATGGCGGGCATCGACACCGATATTCAGGGCGAGGCACGACCTCAGCCGGGCATCAACATCGGCTATCTGCCGCAGGAGCCGGTGCTGGACCCGAACAAGGACGTGCGCGGCAACGTCGAGGATGGCCTCGGCGAGATCAAGAACGCGCAGGACCGGCTCAACGAGGTCTACGCCGCCTATGCGGAGCCGGATGCCGATTTCGACGCGCTGGCCGCCGAGCAGGCCAAGCTGGAGGCGATTCTCCAGGCCGGTGATGCGCACAACCTGGACCAGAAGCTGGACAAGGCCGCCGCCGCGCTGAACCTGCCGCCGTGGGACGCCGACGTGACCAAGCTCTCCGGTGGCGAGCGCCGCCGCGTGGCGCTTTGCCGCCTGCTGCTGTCCGCCCCCGACATGATCCTGCTCGACGAGCCCACGAACCACCTGGATGCCCAGTCGGTCGCCTGGCTGGAACGCTTCCTGGACGATTTCCCGGGCACCGTCGTCGCGGTGACCCATGACCGCTACTTCCTCGACAATGTCGCCGGCTGGATTCTGGAACTGGACCGCGGCCACGGCATCCCCTACGAAGGCAACTATTCCTCCTGGCTGGAGCAGAAGGAAAAGCGTCTGGAGCAGGAAGCCAAGGGCGAGGCGGCACGCACCAAGGCCATGCAGCAGGAGCTGGAATGGGTGCGGTCGAACGCCAAGGGGCGGCAGACCAAGTCCAAGGCGCGCCTGAAGGCCTTCGAGGACTTGCAGAATCCGACCACGCAGAAGCGCTCGGAAACCAACGAGATCTACATTCCGCCCGGCCCGCGCCTGGGCGAACTGGTCTTCGAGCTGGACGGCGTGTCCAAGTCCTTCGGCGGCCGCAAGCTCTACGACAACCTGTCGCTCAAGATCCCGCGCGGCGCCATCGTCGGCATCATCGGCCCGAACGGCGCCGGCAAGTCCACGTTCTTCAAGCTGCTCACCGGGCAGGAACAGCCGGATGCCGGCACGATCCGCACGGGCGACACGGTGGACCTCGCCTACGTCGACCAGGCCCGCGATCACCTCGACGACTCCAAGACCATCTGGGAGGAAATCTCCGGCGGTCAGGACATCATGAAGGTCGGCAACTACGAGGTGCCGTCACGCGCCTACGTCGGTCGTTTCAACTTCAAGGGCGCGGATCAGCAGAAGCGGGTCGGCGATCTGTCAGGTGGTGAACGCAACCGCGTGCATCTGGCCAAGCTGCTGGCCTCGGGGGGCAACGTACTGCTGCTCGACGAGCCCACCAACGACCTCGACGTGGAAACCTTGCGCGCGCTGGAAGACGCCCTGCTCGCCTTCCCCGGCTGCGTCATGGTCATCAGCCATGACCGCTGGTTCCTGGACCGCATCTCCACCCACATCCTCGCCTTCGAGGACGACTCGGTGGAGTTCATCGAGGGCAACTACCAGGATTACGCCGCCGACTACAAGCGCCGGCATGGCAAGGAAGTCGGCGTGGACGTCAAGGCGACGCGGCGGAAGATCGCCTAGCCGCCGGGGCTCAGCCCAGGAACCCCAGATCGGCCGTGTCGAAGCGGCCGATATTGGGAAACACGCCCGGTATGTCGCTCGCGTCGATGCCGAACCAGCGCAACAGCGTCGCGCCGTACTGATCCACCGAGGTCGACGGCGCGAACCGCCCACCCCCGTAGTCGCGACCGGTATCCGGCGCCAGGTCGGGCATCTGGCCGTGGAAGCCGCCGCGGACCGCGCCGCCGACGACTAGCTGATGCGTGCCCCAACCGTGATCGGTTCCATCGCCGTTGACCGTCAGGCTGCGGCCGAAATCGGACACGGTGAACGATGTGACGCTACCGGCCAGGCCCAGTGACTCGGTCGCCTGATAGAACACCGCCAGATTGTCGCTGAGCGACTGCAGCAGCCCGGCATGCCGCGTGAGCTGGTCCGCATGGGTGTCGAAGCCCCCCATGGAAACGAAGAACGTCTGGCGCTTGGCGCCCAGCGCTTCTCGCACCGACATCAGCTTCGCGACCGCGGCGAGCTGACTGCCGAGCCGGTCGCCGGGAAACGTCACCGTGAGGTCCGGGGCCAGCGCGAGCGCCTGCGCCAGCACCGCGTTGTAATCCATGCCCTTGAGTTGGCTGCGCGAATACTCCCTGACGAACAGGTGGTCGTGGTCGGCCTCCAGCAATGCCTCGTACAGGGCACGAATGTCCGCGTTGCGGCGCAGGAACGCCGCGTCGACCGGTCCGGACGTCGAGACCGAGAAACCGACCTCGCTGCGCCCGGTCTGCAGCAGATTGGTCCCGGAATAGCTGAGCCCGACCGGCAACAGTTGGTCGGACAGCGACGGCGCGAGCAGATCAGCCGCGCGGCCGGCCCAGCCCAGCGCCTCCAGCGAGGTCGGCGCATCCTTCTGCCACTGGTCCTGCTGGTCGTTGTGCGACATCAGCCGCGGCGGCCGCCGCGTGCTGGCGCTGCGCACCTGACCATCCTGGATCGGCTCGACCAGCGTGCCGACGTTCGACAGCACCGCGGCGTGTCCCTGCTGATACAGCGACTGCAGGCCGGACATCGCGGGATGCGCGCCGAACTCGACCCCGTTGTCGGCAGCCCCCAGGCCAAGCAGCTGATTGCGAGGCAGCGCGACCTCCAGCCGGGCACGGGCATAGTCGTCGTAGGCCCCGCCGCTGGTCGGGACAATCATGTTGAACGCGTCGTTGCCGCCATGCAGAAAGATGGCGACCAGTGCCTTGTAACCGTCATCGGCCTGCGGTGTACCACCCCCCTCACCGATGCCATCCCCGGGCTGCACCGGCGGCGCACTCCGACCGCAGGCGGACAGCATCGCGAGACTGGCGGCCGCGGTGCCGCCGGCAGCCAGGAATTCGCGGCGGGTCAGTCTGCTCATGGTGATGCCTACCTCTGCACGGCGAATTCGGGGGAGACGACGGCCGCGGTCACCGCCGCCTGGGCGCGCCGCAACCGGGTTGCGTCTTCGCCGTCATCAGGGATCAGCGCGATCATCTGCGTCGCGATGCCGCGCAGTGCATCGCTCATGGTGCCGCCGAGCAGCAGCACGTCGATCTCGTCGAGCATGGCGTCGGCGTCATCGGCGATCGCGACCAGCCCCGACAAATCGAGCACCGGCTGATTGTCCGAGGCGTCGTCCGCGGTCACCGCGACCCGCTTCGCCAGGTCGTCGACGATCCGAATGCCCTGGGTTTCGGTTTGGAGCTGGAACTCCGGCGAGAAGTAGCCGGCGTCGCGGATGACCCCGGGCTGCTGGAAATGCGGGCTGAAGAAGTTGAATACCGACGGCGCGGCCAGCGGTGCCTGCCCGTAGGCCGACCGCGCCGAGCGCAAGCCGTAGATGCCGCTGGCGCTGGTCGCCTCGAAGGCGCGGAGCAGATGGGTCAGCCGGATCAACGGTTCCTTGAGCTTTCCGTACAGGTTTGCGTCCGACAGAATGCCCAGCCGCGCCTCGGGGTCCAGGAAGATCGCGGTAACCACCGCGCCGAGATCACCGCGCACACCCAGCCCGTTGTTCTCGAACACCGCGGCGACACGGTTGATGAAGGCTGGCGACGGGTTGCTGGTGATCAGCTTGATGATGAGCTGACGCGCGATGAACGGAGCGACGTTGGGATGGTTGAACAGGCTGTCGAGTGCCTGTTCCAGGTCCTCTTCCGGCGTCTGCCCGGCCGGCACGACGGTGCCGTCGATCAGCGTCTTTTCCCCGGCATCGTGATGATCGGCAAACGCCTTCATCGGATCGTGGGTCTCGTCCTCGCGCCGGGAGCCGCGACCGAAGCTGTCGCGATGGGACCAGGTCCAGCCGGTGTAGATGCGCGCGTACTGCTCGATGCTGTCCTGATCGTAGGTCGGGATCTGCTCACCGAACGCATCCAGCACGGCGCTGCCGTCGCGGTTCAGTTCCCACAATCCGATGGAGAACAGCTGCATCGCCTCGCGGGCGTAGTTCTCATCCGGGCGCCGGCCGGACTCGGGATCGGGCTTGTCGTTGCCCAGATGACTCAGGAACAACCCCATCGCCGGCGACAGCGTCACCTCCTCCAGCAGCTCGCGGTAGTTGCCGAAGGCATTGCGAACGAGGATGTCGTAGTAGGCCGCGAGCTGGTCCTGGCGGTTGCCGAGTGCGCTGTCGGTTTCGGAGACGACGAAGATCTCGGACAGCGCGAACGCGACGCGCTGGCGCAGCTGGTCGGGCGCAGTCAGTGCAATCTCCCACCACGCGGCATGGCGCGCGTCGGCCGGGTCCAGCGTTTCGGCCAGGGCTTCGTAGCGGGGCAGATGCAGCGTCGGGGGTTGCAGCAGCTGGCCGGCCAGCCAGGCGTCGCGCCCGATCAGCGTGACCAGCGCAATCGACGCGGGATCGGGCCCGAAGCTGGTCTGGCTCAGAAACCGGGCGGAGGCTCCCCGATTCAGAATCGGCAGGTCGACGGCGGGCGAGGACTGTGCGGTCGCGTTGCCGGCCAGCACCGTCAGCGCCAGACAGATCAGCGGTCCAGATTTCGCGAACACGCGCAGCATGACGAGCCCTGGTGAGTGCGCGAGTCCCTGCGCGGCCGGATGTTTGATGAACCGGAGCCTAAAATGGTCACCACGACACCGGCTGGATCCCGCGACCGGCGGTTTTGCTGGTGTGGTCGAACGGCCCACCCAGTGGCCCGCGGCGGCAAAACGCGTTTCAATCAGGCGATGATTCCCTCATCGGCCACATCCGGGCAATGCACCGCATGACCGCGACCGCCTCGCCATCCGACACCATCTCGCTGCGCGATCGCATCCGCCGTTTCTGGCAATCGCAAAGCGATGCGGCCATCCGCTGCCGCCTGCTCCTGCTACTGGTGGATGCAGGGTTGCTGCTGTTCTTCCTGGCCTCCACGTTTGTCGAACACACGCGGACGCTGGAACTCATCGACTACGCGCTCGGCGCCGTACTCGCGGTGGAACTGCTGTTCCGCACCTGGCTAGCCAGCGATCGGCTGCACTTCATCAGTCGCCCGCTGACCGTGGTTGACGCGGTCGTCGTCGTGTCACTGATGGCACCCGCGCTGACGGAGAATTTCGTGTTTCTGCGCGTGTTGCGGTCGCTGCGACTGATCCGCTCCTACCACGTGCTCAATCGACTCAAGGCGCAGTCGCCGTTCCTGCGCCGTAACGAAGCGGTGCTGTTCAGCGCCACCAATCTGCTGGTGTTCATCTTCGTCGTCTCGGCGGCGGTCTACGCGCTTCAGGTCCGCGTCAATCCGCAGATCGGCAACTATCTGGACGCCATGTATTTCACCGTGACCACGCTGACCACCACCGGCTTCGGCGATATCGTGCTGGTCGGCGAGCACGGACACCTGCTGTCGGTGATCGTCATGATCGTCGGCGTCTCGCTGTTCCTGCGCCTGATCCAGACGATTTTCCGCCCCAGCCGCGTGGACTTCGAATGCCCCGACTGCGGGCTGCGCCGTCACGATGCCGACGCCGTTCACTGCAAGCACTGCGGTCACCTGCTGCACATCCCGACCGACGGCCAGGACTGAGCACAGGAGTGCTAAGGTGCTTCCATGCTGCTGCTCGACCTGCTAGGGAAACACTGATTGATTCCCACCGCCAAGTTGCTGCCTGAAAACAGGCCAGGCAAGGCGCGAGGAGCGAAGTTTGGTTATTCCAAATAAACGACGAGCAACGCCGCATGGCCTGTATTCAGGCGCAATCCGGTACGGAACGGGCCGGTTTTCCCGCAATCCTGCGTTGTCGTTCGCTTCTTTGGAACGACCAAAGCGCACT
>CALBOV010000285.1 GCA_937896565.1 uncultured Salinisphaerales bacterium | reverse complement strand
TGCCAGCCGGCAGCTCCGCCGAAAGCGGGCCGAGCAGCGTCTTGCGGCCACGGCGCAGTACGACAGCGTCAAGCCGCAGCATCACGAAGCCGTTGCTGGAGGAATGCGGGAGAAACTGGTGCCCGGAGCCGGAATCGAACCGGCACGAAGTCTCCTTCGAGGGATTTTAAGTCCCTTGCGTCTACCAGTTCCGCCATCCGGGCGCGTGCACGTTCAGAAATGGAGGCTAGGGCCGGAATCGAACCGACGTACACGGATTTGCAATCCGCTGCATCACCACTCTGCCACCCAGCCTCGGGTGCTTGTCCTGGCGCTCGTTGCCGAGCCGCCGAGTGTAACCGACACGATTGCCGGTCCAAAAAAACAAATGCCCCGGGCGGCAAGCCGGCCGAGGCACTGCTGCGAACCGGGTCCGGCAATGCCTCCGATTCGTGAAATCTGGAGCGGGAAACCGGGTTCGAACCGGCGACCTCAACCTTGGCAAGGTTGCGCTCTACCAACTGAGCTATTCCCGCGAGAGGCGCGTATTCTATGGCGGCGGTCGGTGGTGTCAAGCGTTTTACGTCGAGTGTTCGGACAGCACCGGCCATGCCGCACGCAGGTACGCGATCATCGACCACAGGGTCAGACCGGCCGCCACGAACAGCAATCCGTAGCCGATGCTGTAGACCGGAATCGGCCCCAGCGGATGTCCCCACAGCATCAGCACGATGGCGGTCATCTGGAACGTCGTCTTCACCTTTCCGATCCACGACACGGCCACCGACGCGCGTGCCCCGATCTCCGCCATCCATTCGCGCAGCGCGGAAACGGTGATCTCGCGGCCGATGATCACCGCCACCAGGATGCTCAGCAGAATGCTGGCGTCCTCGCTGAGCAGGATCACCAGTGATGTCGCGACGATCAGCTTGTCCGCCACGGGATCGAGGAACGCACCAAAGGCCGAGGTCTGATCCCAGCGCCGCGCCAGCCAGCCGTCGAACCAGTCGGTGATGGCGGCGGCGAGAAACAGCACTGCCGCGATCGGCCCGGCCCAGGGCGTGGGCCAGTAGTACGCGAGCACCACGAACGGAATCGCGAGCACCCGTAACAGGGTCAGCAGCATGGGGAAATTCAGTGGCACGGGTTCATTATGCGGTGTGAGGCTACGAATGAAAGCGATCGTAGATGCGCTGGGCGAGCGTGCGTGAGATTCCTTCCACACGTGCGAGTTCATCCACCCCTGCCCGTTCGACCCGTTGCAGCCCGCCGAAGCTGCGCAGTAGCGCCTGCCGGCGCCTCGGGCCAAGGCCCTCGATTTCCTCCAGCACCGATTGCTTGCGGGCCTTGCCGCGCTGGCCGCGATGCCCTTCGATCGCGAAGCGATGAGCCTCGTCCCGGATCTGCTGGATCAGATGCAGCCCCGGATCATCAGCCGACGGGCGCAGCGGCACGGAGGTGCCCGGGCGAAAGATCTGCTCCATCCCGACGCGGCGATCGGAGCCCTTGGCAACACTGATGATCGTGACACCGGAGACGCCGGCCTCGTTGACAGCGTCCACCGCCTGCGCGAGCTGCCCCTTGCCGCCGTCGATCAGCAGCACATCCGGCACCGGCGCCTCGCCCTCCTTCAGACGGCGGAAACGCCGCAGCACGGCCTGGCGAATCGCGGCGTAATCGTCGCCGGGCGTCACGTCCTTCATGTTGAAGCGCCGATACGCCGATTTCAGCGGTCCTTCCTCGTCGAACACCACACAGGACGCCACCGGCGACTCGCCACGCGTGTGGCTGATGTCAAAGCATTCCAGCCGTGTCGGCGTGTCTTCCAGCGTCAGCAGCTCGCCCAGCGACTGATAACGCGCGGCCAGGGCCTCGCCCTGGATCAATCGCGCCGTGATCGCCTCCTGGAGGCTGTCATGAGCGGCTTTCAACACCCGTGACCGCGAGCCTCGCACCCGTGCCTTGATCCGCACCCGGTGACCGGCGACGGTCGTGAACGCCTCTTCCAGCAGTTCGACCTCCTCCGGCGCCTCGGTCACGACAATCTCGCGTGGCGGCATGCGCTCGGCGTAGTACTGCCCCAGAAACGCGGTGAGTACCTCGCCGGACGGCGAATCCGCCACACCCTTGGGAAAGAAGCTCTGGTAGCCGAGATGCTGCCCGCCCCGGACAGTTCCGACCCCCACGGCATGCAACCCGGCACGCTGCTCGACGACGATGAAATCAGCGTCATCCACGGTGCCTGCGGCGCCGGCCCCCTGAATGGTTCGCAGCGCCGCGATCTGATCCCTGTAGCGCGCGGCCTGTTCGAAATCGAGCGCGGCGGAGGCGGCCTCCATGCGTGCGGTCAACTTGCCGACCAGAATCTCGCTCTTGCCCTCCAGCAGGCGCACGGCGTCGGCCACGTCATTGGCGTAGTCGGTCTCGGAGATCGCGCCGACGCAGGGCGCGGAGCAACGTTTGATCTGGTGTTGCAGGCAGGGCCGCGAGCGATTGGCGAAGAACGAATCCGAGCACGGCCGCAGATTGAACAGCTTCTGCAACGAATCCAGCGTGCGCCGCACCGAGCCGGCGTTCGGATATGGACCGAAATAGCGATGCGGTTTCTTCCGGCTACCGCGATGAAAGCGGATGCGTGGGTACGGGTGATTGCCGGTGATCACCAGGTACGGATAGCTCTTGTCGTCGCGGAAAACGATGTTGTAGCGCGGCCGATGCTTCTTGATCAGGCTGCTTTCGAGCAACAGCGCCTGATTCTCGGTATCGGTGACGTTGATCGCGATGTCGTGGATCTGGTCCACCATCGATTCGATCCGCGCCGAACCGGAGGCCCGCAGGAAATAGCTGGCGACGCGCTTCTTGAGATTCTTCGCCTTGCCGACGTACAGCACCTCGCCATCGGCGCCGAGCATCTGATAGACGCCGGGCCGGCTAGTCAGGCCGCTGACGAAGCGTTTCGGATTGAAGGTGGACTCGCTCACGTTCGGACATCAGGCACGCGTGGCGCGGGCCGGCAGTATACGAATCAGTGGCGCGAGTCCGTGCCCGCGCGCGCCAGATCGCGGGCGCGCCGCATTACCGATTCGAACATCTCGGCGGTGAGCCTGCGCGTGTTCGTGTTGTAGCGGCTGCAATGGTAGGAGTCGACCAGGGTCAGCCCGCCGGGCAGCGCATGCTCGGCCGCGTGCGCGAACTTGTGCGCGGCCACGCGCAGCCCCAGCGCCCGGATCACCTGATCATGCGCGATCTTGCCCAGCGCCAGCAGCACACCGCCGGAAGGCACCGCATCCAGTTCCTCCACCAGATACGGTCGGCAGTTGTTGATCTCCTCGCCCACCGGCTTGTTCTGCGGCGGCACGCAGCGCACGGCATTGGTGATGCGGCAGTCGATCAGCTCCAGGCCGTCGTACGCGGCTTCGGACACCGGTGCGGTGGCCAGTCCAAGATCGAACAGGGTCTGGTACAGCAGAATGCCGGCATAGTCGCCGGTGAACGGTCGCCCGGTGGCGTTCGCACCATGCATGCCCGGCGCGAGTCCGACGATGAGCAGCGGCGGTGCTTCCGGCCCGAAACTCGGGACGGCACGGCCGAAGTAGCCGGGATGGTCAACGCGGGATTGCGCGCGAAACTCGACCAGACGCGCACAACGGGCGCAGTCCGGGTGGAACGTGGATGACATGAAGGGGAATGGTTCGAGGTCGGTCGTGTCAGTCCGCGGCGGCGACACTGTCTTCGAGCAGGCCGTAGCGCATCGCCAGGCGCGTCAACTCCACGTCGTTGTGCACCCCAAGCTTCTCGAACAGCCGGTAACGGTAGGTGCTCACCGTCTTCGGCGACAGGCACAGCCGGTCGGAAATCGCCTGGGTGCTGTGGCCCTGGGTGACCAGGTTCATCACCTGCATCTCGCGGTGTGACAAGGCATCGAACGGAGACTCGTTCTGCCCCTTGATCAGCGCCGCGGCGAGGTTGCCGGCGACCAGCGGAGCGATGTAGTGCCCGCCCTGCTGCACGCGGCGAATGGCGGTCACGACCTCCTCTGCCGCCGAATCCTTGCTGATGTATCCCGACGCGCCCGCCGACAGCAGCCGGCTCGGATAAGGTTCGTCCAGATGCATGGACACGCCGATGACCTTCATGTCGGGCGAGCGCTGCATGATGCGCCGCGTGGCCTCGAGACCGCCGATCCCCGGCATGTTGATATCCATGAGCACGACCTGCGGTTGCAGGTCGCGGGCGAGATTGATGGCTTCCTCTCCCGACGACGCCTCGGCGACGACGTTGATGTCCGTCTGTTCGTCCAACACACGCCGGATCCCCGCCCGGACCAGACGGTGATCATCGACGATCATCACTGTAATCACGTTATAGGTTTCTCTCGGTTCCCCAGATACAGTCTAACGGAGATTGACGCGAATGATTCTCCTTTCGACTTTGGTCGCATGATTCACCTGTCGAACCGGCGGGACTGCTCTCCGGTCAGCCCGTCGGCCTGGCTACGCGCTCCGCCCAACGGCCGGCACGCGCCTTACTGGTGCCCGTGACGAGCGAGCATTCGTTGAATCGTTCTCGCAGACCACGTGCCAAACAGCGGCATGACCACCGCCAATCCACCGAGTGCGACGCCGGGCCAAGGCATGCTGCGTGGAGTGAGCAATACCGCCAGCAGCAACGACAACAGCCCGAACATCGCCAGGATGCTCCACGCCAGTATGTCGTGACGGGTATGCATCCGTTCCACTTCATTCAGACGCAAGGCATCACGTTGCCGCCAAGCGTGCACATAGAGGGTGGCGATGACGAGTGACATCAGCATGAACCCGCCTGCATACACGGCGAACAGCGCATAGAGCTCGTCCACCGAATTCAGCGTCGACGGCGCGCTAACCGCCCCGCCGCTCACCCAGGTCGTGAAGCTGTTGGCCATGAATTTCAGCGGATACACATACACCAGTACCAGCAGGATCAATGCACCGCTGAGCCAGATCGTCGCCAGATCATCAAGCCCGTAGCGACGCGACCAGATGTGGTGCCCGTACCAGAACAGCATCATCACCAGCAGGGCCAGCGCGAAGGCGGGAATCCCCTGCAAAGCCACCACGAGTTGCGGCCAGGAGGTCGGCACATCGCTGACGGAAATGACCATTAGCGAGGCGGCAATGGCAAACGCGGCATCGGTGAACGTCTCGATCCGCGTCATGTCCTGCCCGCGTTCGCGGAATCCGTTCCTGACCGTCAGTTCATCCAGATTCACCGCACGAAACTCCCCTCACATGCAATGACCGACAGTGTAACGGGTGACATCCGGTGTCGGTGTGTGACGCGATCTGACTGTTTTGCGGAGGCCCGTTACTGGGTGGTCGATTCATCGCCGGCTGTTCGCGGTAACAGTGGACCGCCCTCCAGCCACAATGCCGCCCGCCGCATGACCCAGTAGCGATCGTCCGGCCAGTGCCCGGTGTGGCCGCCGGCATAAGTCTCCAGCACCACGTACCCACCGTTTTCCGTCAGCAGGCGACGCGCACGAATCGAGTGCTCAATCGGAACGACCTTGTCGGTGGGTGAATGAAACAGGAAGAAGCGCTTCCCGTCGGCGCCAGCCAGGTCCGGCAGATACCGAGGCTTGAATACCGATGCCTGAATGAACGCGCCGCTAACAACATCGAGCGTGATCGCCGCCTCGGTGACTGCGCCGCCCGAGGACGAAAACCCCATCAGAAAGACACGCTTCGGATCGATCGGAAATTGCTCACGTACATCTGCGATCACGGCGGCGATGAAGTCATTGGTCTTGAAGCCCATGCCCTCTGGCCGAACGTAAGTCGTGGGCCAGACCAGCCGCTGCTCCTCCGTCCATTTGAACGCGATTGGCTGCGCCACCACCGTGTCATGCGGCAACGAGAACCGGACGATGCCGGTCACGAGTCCCCGGTAGCGCTCATCTCCATGGCCGCCCGGCAGTATCAGAATCAGCGGCAACCCCTCAGGCGAAACCGGCCCCACCTGCCTGGGTGGATAGAGGAAATAACGTTGCAGTGGATGACCTGTTGTCCGCTCCTGCGAAAATGAATCCAGCGGCGGAGGCGACGTTCCGGCCCATGCGCTGGGTAAGAACAACGTCGCGCAGATCAGAGTGATTGCTAACCGGTAACGGCGATACCGCCGCATCGCACCGCCTGGCTCGAGCTGTCGTCGATCATCTCGTCCGCTGGCCATGTCCCCCTCCCCGACTCCAGGTCATCACCCCCGTGACCGCTCCCCCTGCTTACCAAATGCCGTCAGAGATTCCGACATTGCTCAAGCGGCGTCGGAATAAAACGCCAGCACCGAGTCCAGCCACTGCTGAGGATCACTGAGCTGGCAGAAATGCCCAACGCCCGGCATGACGGTCAGGTGAGCATTTGGACAGACATGACGCTTGAGGTGGTGAGCCATCTCCACGCGCGCCACCGCGTCAGCGTCGCCCCAGCACAGGTGGATGGGCATGGAGGCGGCGCCTAGCGCGGGGAGCCAGCGCGTGGCCTCGAAGCGCCGGCGATCCAGCAGGTAGCGAATCGTCAGATAGGTTTTGCGGTGTCCGTCGCCCAGGCGATTGATCTGCCACATCAGCTCGATATCTCGGTCGCTGAGCGCATCGCTCCCCTGCGCGCTGCGGACCTGCTGCGCGAACGCCTTTTTGACGACCAGCGACGCCAGCACCGGACCAATCCGGGTAAGCAACAGTCGCTGGGTAACGCGGAGCTTGGCCAGTTCGAGCACCATGCTGCCATTGGTGAAAGTCACGGAACGGAAGCCGGAGTCGAACCACGCCGGCAGCAGACCGGCCACCAAGCGTGCGACGAGTTCGGTGGAGACGCTGTCGCCCATGTCGTGAGCGATGAGATGGCCACCCCGCAGGCCGAGTTGCCCCCACACCTGCAAAGCCACGTCGGCCTGTTCCATCAGTGAGTAGCCGTAGGCGTCGGCCCCGGGTTTGTCGCTGAACCCGTAACCGATCAGGTCGAAGACCACCACGCGCCGGAAATGCCCCAGCAGCCCTTCAACGACCTTGTGCCAGGAGAACGAGGACTCCGGAAAGCCGTGCATGAGTAGTGCCGTGTCGTCGGGCTCGGCGTTGGCTGCGCCAAAATCGCGAAAGAACACGCGATGACCGGTCGCCGCCAGATTGAAGTAGCCCCCGCCGCTCTCCCAGGCCGAAAGTTCAGCATCCATGGCCCCACGCCTCCCATTCCATGGTGCGAGGGTCATCGCCTCGCACGCCACTAATCCCTGATTCCACCTTAGCAGGCAGCCACGCGCCGTATCGGCTCAGCGACAGGCTGCGCGCGTCATCGGGATCTCGATGCGTTTTTCTCCGATGCGGGTCGGCCCCTCGATAACCGCCATCATCCGGTTCTGCCCTTCCACGGTGTAGGTGATGCGTTGCGGAAAATCGTGCGCCGGGTTCTCGAAAACCACCTCGCGGTCATCCAGATGCGTGAGCGTGAACGTGGTGGCGACCTGCCCCGCCGGCTGCGCCGTGTAGGTGATGGCGCCGTCCGCGTCGTGCTCGATCCGCATGAATTCGTAAGCCACCGTCCGGCCTTCCCGGATGGTCCGGCCCACGCCCAGCAAACTCTCGCCGGCCACGCGTGTCCACATCTCGCCCGTGCCCCGCTCGGCGCCGTCCTGCCCCCAGCAGCCGCTCAGCCAGGACAACCGTTCCAGCTGCCTGTCCGGACGGTCGGCCGCGACAAGGTCGGCGGTGATCAGCCCGAGCCCAACGGCGGCAAGCGTGATCGTCAGCGATCTAACGCGCACTGGGCGCATGCGATTGAACATATGGGCTGGTTGTACGGGTGGCGACCCGTTTGATCTGGGTGCGCCATGCTATGGCGTGTGCGGGTGACCGTGCCACTGCGATTTGCGCAGGCAAGCCTACGGATCCGATGCGTGCCGTGTGCCCGCCCCCGGCGTGATGAACAACATGCGTGTCGGCTCCGCGGTTCGGGCCGTGTGCCAGATCCCGGCCGGCACGATCACATAGTCGCCCGGCGCGGACAGACTCCGGATTTCGTCACGGCCGTCCATCCGCAGCACCATGTCCACGCGGCCGGACAGCAACACCACCATCTCGTCGCCCGCCGGATGCTGCTCCCAGCCACCCCAGTCCGCCGAGAACGCGTACTCGGCGACCAGCGAGTGTCCGCCAAACCCCTGATAGCGCGCATCCAGCTCGTCGTACACGGTTGGCGACACCGGGATTGCGTCAACGCGCTGATCGGGCTTGATCACCGCAAACGTCGCTGCGAGATTCGAGACTGGGTCATCCATCGTCCTCTCCCGTGTTGTCCGAGCCCGGTCACCACGGCAGGCTATCGGCATCAATCCCGAGCTGCCTTGTCGGCGGACCAACTCCAGTTGCAAGGTGTCGCCGTTGTACCAGAGATCTTCGCTGTCACCGGAGGTTTCCATGCCCTACCAATTCCGGCCCGACCTCGCGCCGGGTGATGAAACCAGGCGAATCGCGACCGAGCAAATCGATCGCGCCATCGCGGAGCTGGACCACGAATCCGCCGATGTCGCCATCCACCAGTTCCGAAAGCGCTGCAAGAAACTGCGGGCGCTGTTTCGCACGCTGCGGGCGTTCGATGCCGATCTCTATCGCCGGGAAAACCGCCGATTTCGGGACCTTGCCCGTGAACACGCCGAGGCACGCGACGCGGCGGCTCGCATCGAAACCATCGAGCACCTCATCGCGCAGAATCCCGGCAACAACCCACCCAAGGCGCTGCGCAAGGCCCACGCGGCACTGGAGAGCGAACTGGCAGCACTCCACGACGCCGACGATTCAGTACGCGACCGGCTGCGGGCCACACAAAAGCAGCTGGAACGAGCCCGGCATGACACCGCCGCGTGGAAGCTCACCGGGCTCGAATGGAAACACCTGATCAAGGCAGTCACGAGGACCTACAGGCAGGGACGAGACGCATGGCAGGCGGTGCTGGACACGCCCACTGACGAGCAACTGCACGAGTGGCGCAAACAGGTGAAGTACCTCGGCTACCAGAGCCAAATGATTGGAGCGCTCTGGACGGCCCAGTTCGATGCGATGGGCGGGACGCTGGACGAACTCGCCGACGCACTGGGCGACATCCACGACGCCGCGGTGCTCATGCAGCAACTCAGCCGTGACGACCACGGGCTGACCACCCGGGACCTTCAAGCCATCGGAAAGCGTTGCGAGCGTTGGCGTACCGAGCGAATCGAGATCACGGCGCGTCTCGGCGGCCTGATCTACGCGGAAACACCCAAGGCATTCAGGGCCCGGCTGGACGGGTACGCCGAGGCCAACGCGGCATCGCCCGATCGCTGACATCTGTGGCCCTTGATTGGCGGCCCCGTCCGCGCCGAGGCTTGCTCAGTTCGGCTCCCGGGTCGTCAGCTTGGTTCCGGTGAACGGGCTGTATCGATAGTTGCCAGGAAACTGCTCTCCCGTCTTCGGATCGAATCGCGGAGGCAGCACGCTGCCTAGCGGCAGGCGGTAGCCGAACACCTCGGTTTTCATGAGCTTCCTTACACAGGTGCCCACGAAAGCCTGGGAACTCCACCGGCAAGGCCATAGGGACATCGACCGAGACATCGATACCGCGCAACTTCTCCTCCACGACGTGAACCCGATTCCTGCGACCTAAGTATTACTGACCAACGATGCAGATTTGGGATCGTAGATAGCCCCAGCGATGCTTCCATCTCTTACACCATCGACGACCTGATCGATCACTGCCAATGGAACCAAGAACCATTCTCGAGGCCTCACGGGCTTCCCGAAGCGGTCTTCGATCTCGAGGTCAAGCTGAGCTGGCGCGAGCACCCGATGTAGCAGGTTTTCGAGCTTCGACCGATTGATGCCGACGAGCTGGTACGTCGCGACGATATCCACGTCCGACAGCAGGTAGGTCGCATCGTTACGCGCGTTTGCGATGCGGGTCTCCACGTCCCCGCCCGTCACGCCAATCTTGTGAATCAGCTCCCGATGCTCAGCGACAAAGGGCACGGAGGACCGACTGCGAAGGACGTAAATCGTGCCAGACTGTTGATCACCCTCCTCAGCTTGGTCGCCAAACAGCGGACCAGCGTCTGCCCCCCCGACCCGTCGGCTCGTCTCGTCTTTGTAGAGCGCTCGCTTAAGCGACAGTCGCAGGAGATTGCTTTCGGTAGCATTTGAGTAAATCACACGAAGGCGAGCATCAACGTGGCTTTCTGGCGTCTTGATCTCCTCTCCAACCTCGGCGACATACGCTAGCTGCCCGCCAAGGATGAAGAAGTCGCCTTGGATGATGCTGGCATCCCTCCCAAACATCGCTGTGGGACGCACCCCCGATGCTATTTCCGCTTGTACCTGATCGAATAATGGCTTGAACTGCTCGAAGTCTTCACACTTCTGGCGCTGAGCGATTTCCTCTGCCGCCTTCTTGTCAGCGGCTGACCGAACATGACGCAGTTCGGTGATCCCACCAGAGCAATCTGCCCCGGCCAGCTCGGCCATCAGTTCGTCATCGCCGATCTCGTCTGGCCCTCGGTCTTGAACTTTGGGCGCCGCTTTCAACAGACCATGCGTATCGAGATCAGCCAACAGCTCGTGACAATCGGTTAGTTCACGCAGGCGATCGAGACGCACGGCGTAGAGCCGTTCGAAGATGTCGCGATCTTCACCGTGTTCTGGTGCCCGGCCGTGCTCATCCACGAACCTCAGAATTTCCTCGAAGCCCGCAATAATTCGCTCATCACGCGGGGAACGGGAGGCTTGCTTCTTCGGCTTGGCGTACTCGTCGAGCTCAGCGCGAAGCTCGTCCAGATCAGTTGTCATAGCGCCCTTCGTCCTTGAACCGTACAAACGCCTGAGCGCCTTCGGCCATGCGCCGCTCCCAGGCATCAGCAGACGTAATCGACGGTATGCGACCTCGTTCCTTCTTGAACTTCAGGGCACGCACAGCCAGCTCTCTCGCCTCGTCGGGACTGAGACTTGTCCGCTTGGCCGATATGATCCCCGCAACCTGTTTCAGGCTGTCTTCACTCATCGTTTTGGCGAGGATCGAGTAGGCCTCGCTGAATGGATTGATTCGGTCGATCAAGTCGATGTCCAATTCACGAACATCCATGGCGAATTTCCGAACACCGGCGATGAGCGCGGTATTGGCCCTGGGCGAACCATCACCGTCGTCGTCCAAGGCGATTTGCTTGGCCTGCTGGGTAATGTTCAGCGCCGCTATGGCGTGCTGGCGGACGGCCTCCTGGTCTTCGTCGTTGAGATCCGGGTAGCGCTCCTTGATGATCTTCCCCATGCGAACCTGGGTGATTTCTTCGGGCACCATCTCTTCATCGAAAAGTCCGCGTTCCAGGGCAGTCTTGTCCTGCAGCAGCGGGGCGATCACTTCATTCAGATCCTCGCGGCAAATGCGCTCGGCTTCCGCGCTGGTCGGCTCCTTGAGGCCTTTGATCTCGATCTGGAATTTGCCCGTCTCCTCGTTGATACCAACATTGCAACGATCCGGGTCATATCCACCTTCGCCGTAATCAAAG
>CALBOV010000284.1 GCA_937896565.1 uncultured Salinisphaerales bacterium | reverse complement strand
CCGCATCCGCGCCAACGTGCCCGCGCTGGCCGAGGACCGCTACCTGTCGCCCGATCTGGAACGGGCCGCCGGTCTGGTGGAATCCGGCGCGCTGATCGAGGCGGCCGGCATTCCGGACCAACTGCAACTGGCACCATGAACCCAGTCGAGATCACCGAGGGCGACAGCCCGGTCATTTTGGCCGCACCGCACGCCGGCACCTGGGTGCCGGAGCCTATGCGCGCCCGGCTGAACGCCACCGGCCGCGCGCTCGCCGATACGGACTGGCATGTTGACCGGCTTTATCGCGGGCTGCTGCCGAACGCGACCACGGTGACGGCGACGTTCCACCGCTACGTGATCGATGCGAACCGCGACCCCACCGGCCACAGTCTTTACCCCGGCCAGAACACCACCGGGCTGGTGCCGCGCATCGACTTTGACGACCAGCCGATCTGGACCGCCGGGCAGGCGCCAGACGCCGACGAGATCGCCGAACGGCTCGAGCGCTTTCACCAGCCGTACCACGCCGCACTCGCCGCGCAGATCGAGCGTGTAAAGGCCCGCCACGGCATTGCCCTGTTGTACGACTGCCACTCGATTCGCTCGCGGGTGCCATTCCTGTTCGACGGCGCGTTGCCGGTGTTCAACATCGGCACCGATCGTGGCCGAACCTGCGCGCCGATCTTCGAGCTGATCGCAGCCCGGCGCTGCGGCGCGGCCCGAACCTACGACACGGTGGTCAACGGCCGCTTTCGCGGTGGCTGGACCACCCGCCACTACGGCCTCCCCGCCGACGGCGTGCACGCCATTCAGATGGAATTGGCGCAGCGCGCGTACCTGCACACCGAGGCGGCGCCGTTCGCCTACGCCCCCAACCGAGCCGCGCCGTTGCGTGCGGTATTGAGCGAGTTGCTGCACGCGCTCGCATCCGCTGCCAAGGACCTCGCCCGATGACCGGAGCCCGCCCCGTCACCGCCCCCCGCGGAACCGAACGCACCGCCCGAAGCTGGCTCACCGAAGCCCCGCTGCGGATGCTGATGAACAATCTCGATCCGGACGTGGCCGAGAACCCGGACGCGCTGGTCGTCTATGGCGGTATCGGCAAGGCCGCGCGCAGCTGGGATGATTTCGACCGCATCGTTGAAACGCTGCGCCGGCTGGACGATGACGAAACGCTGCTGGTCCAATCCGGCAAGCCGGTGGGCGTGTTTCGCACCCATGCGGATGCGCCGCGTGTGCTCATCGCCAACTCCAACCTGGTCCCGCACTGGGCGACCTGGAAGCACTTCAACGAGCTCGATCGCAAGGGACTGATGATGTACGGCCAGATGACGGCCGGCTCGTGGATTTACATCGGTTCTCAGGGCATCGTTCAAGGCACCTACGAAACCTTCGTCGAGGCCGGACGCCAGCACTACGACGGCGACTGGACCGGCCGCTGGATTCTGACCGCCGGCCTCGGCGGCATGGGCGGCGCGCAGCCGCTGGCCGCGGTGATGGCCGGCGCCTGCTGCCTGGCCATCGAGTGCGATTCCGACCGCATCGATTTTCGCCTTCGCACCCGCTACCTGGACGAACGCGCCGAGACACTGGACGAAGCGCTGGCGATGATCGACCGCTGGACCGAAGCCGGCGAAGCCAAGTCGGTCGGGCTGCTGGGCAATGCGGCCGACCTCGTACCGGAGCTGCTCCAGCGCGGCATCCGCCCCGATCTGGTCACCGACCAGACATCGGCCCACGACCCGGTCAACGGCTACCTGCCGCAAGGCTGGACCATGGACCAGTGGATCACCGCGCGCCGCGATGATCCCGCCGCCGTCGAGGCCGCGGCCTGCGCCTCGATGCGGGTGCATGTGGAAGCGCTGGCCGGCTTCGCGAAGGCCGGCGTGCCCACGGTGGACTACGGCAACAACATCCGTCAGGTCGCCTTCGATCAGGGTTTCGAGGACGCCTTCTGCTTCCCCGGCTTCGTGCCCGCCTATATCCGGCCGCTATTCTGCCGCGGCATCGGCCCGTTCCGCTGGGCCGCGTTGTCCGGCGACCCGGAGGACATTGCCAAGACCGATGCCAAGGTGAAGGAGCTGCTGCCCGGCGACGCCCACCTGCACCGCTGGCTGGACATGGCCGCGGAGCGCATCGCCTTTCAGGGCTTGCCGGCGCGCATCTGCTGGGTGGGGCTGGGTGACCGCCACCGCATCGGTCTGGCGTTCAACGAAATGGTGAAATCCGGCGAGCTGAAGGCACCCGTGGTCATCGGCCGCGACCACCTGGATTCAGGCTCGGTGGCCAGCCCCAACCGCGAGACCGAGGCCATGGCCGATGGCTCCGACGCCGTCTCGGACTGGCCGCTGCTCAACGCGTTGCTCAACACCGCATCCGGCGCCACCTGGGTCAGCCTGCACCACGGCGGCGGCGTGGGCATGGGCTTTTCGCAGCATTCCGGCGTGGTGATCTGCTGCGATGGCAGCGATGCCGCGGCGAAACGCATCGACCGCGTGCTGTGGAACGACCCGGCCACGGGCGTGATGCGCCATGCCGACGCGGGCTACGAGATCGCCAAGGATTGCGCGCGGGAGAAGGGGCTGGACCTGCCGGGGATTCTTTAGCCACCCTCGATTCGAGCAAGAAAGGTCGACAGATCATCGCCAACACTGGCGATCACGCTGTCACCGGTGGCGACCAGCGTCGCCTCGTCCCCGTCCAACCCGAACACCTCGGCACGGCAGAACACCAGCTTCCTGCCGGCCTTGACCACCCGGGCCACGCAGCGAAAGCGCGGCGCGGTCGCCGGCGCCAGCACGTTGACGTTGTAGCTGGCGGTGACCACGTCGCCCGCAACGGTGGCCGCGGCCCAGGCGCAGCCGGAATCGATCAGATAGCCGATCACCGCGCCGTGCAGATAGCCATGGTGCTGGGTCATCTCCTCGCGGCGGCCCAGCAAAAGCACCACCTCTCCCTGGGTGCAGCGTTCGATGGTCACGCCCGACCAGCGGGTGTAGGGCGATGTCTGGATCACCCGCTCGAACAGGGCGCACAGTTGGTCGGGGCCAATCGCTGTGGTCATCAGCAACGCTCAGTGTGTGAATCGCAGCAGATGATCGACAAACGCCGGCCCGCGTTCCAGTTCCGGAAAGTGGCCGGCACCGGGAATGCGAACGAGCTCGGAGTTCGGGACGAGGGCATTCATGTCGCCGAAACGGGTATCGGGATGCGAGGGGTCGGCGTCGCCCCAGACCAGCAGGGCATCCTGTGCGATCGGCGCGAGCTGATGCTGGTGATCGCCCAGGCAGTCCTGAAAGCCGGACGCCAGGCAGAAGCAACCACCGTGATCGAAGTTCTCCAGGGTCATGTCCACCAGTGGCCGGATCAACTCAGGGTCCGCGAGCGCGGTTCGGTACCAGGCATCGATCCGCTTCCGGCGGACCGCGGCCAGGGCAAGCTGGCCGACCACCGGCCGGCGCAGCATCCCCTTGGGATCGCGGCGCGCCAGCCATTGCTGCGTACCGCTCCAGTCCGCGGCCTGACTCAGCACGAGCCGGCGGATCAGGCCCTCGTGATGACGCGCCACACCCACGCCGACGAGACCCAGCACGCAGGGCATGATCAGCGTGTGGGGTCCGCCGCCGAAGCGCTCCAGTCCCTGGGCAACCAGACTGATCGACTCGCCCATGGACAATCGCATGCCCGCACGCGGCAGCGAGGCGCCGAATCCGGGCATCTCGAACACCGTGACGCGAAATCGTGGCGCGAGTGCGTCAAACAACGCGTCATAGCATTCCAGCGGCACCGGCGGATCGGTGGCGAACACCAGCGATCGCCCATGGCCCAGCTGCCTGCAACGGACCATGGCCCGATCCAGCTGCACGAAGCGAATGTCGCTACGAGTCCGTGCGGCGGGGCCTCGCATGACCCTGCCGGACCGCATATGTGTTGGGATCGTGTCGACCAACTGAATCAGGCGTTGCAGCATTCCGGACCATCCAGCAAAGCAGAGCCGCAACGGTGATGGGGCCGGCGACGGGTGACAAACGAATCTGCTGCACCGACAGATGCACGCTGTTCATCCATGCAGTGCGCTGCGCAGCGCGTCACGCCACCAGTCGCGCAAACCTCGCCAGACCGCGGCATCCACGCCCAGACGGCGGCTGATCAGCGTAATCGGCGACACGGACATGGTCTCGGCATTCGGCATCGCGACCAGACGTCCACTGCGAATCAGCGGGTTCACCAACGGGCGGGGGGCGAGCGTGATACCCAGACCGCGCTCCGCGGCGCCAACCGCCGCGGCGAACTGGCTGAACCGGTGCACCCGGCCGGAGCCGCCTGGCAGCGCATGCCCCAGTTGCTGCCACTGCGTCCACGCGGTCGACATGCCCAGCACATAGTCGATACGCGGCGCACAGCCCCAATCGACACCAGGCGCTGCCACCGGCAGGGCCGTCGACTCACAGATTTGCACCTGCTCCAGATTCCGCTGATCGGTTCCGCCATAGCGGATCGCGAGGTCAACCGAACCCTGGCCTGGATTTTCCAGGGCCTCGGTTACGGACAGATGCAACTGCACGCCAGGAAATTCCGCCTCGAAGCGGGGGATCATCGGGGTCACGATCTCTGCGGCCATGAGCGGATTGGTGCTGATGCGGACCGCCTCGGGCCAGCAGCGTGATCGCAGCTGCGCGGTCGCGCCGGCGAGTCCGTCCAGCACTCCCGCCACCGCGTCGGCATATGCCCGGCCCGCGTCGGTCAACAACACAGCCCGCGTGCGGCGTTCGAACAATAACGCGCCGAGGAAGGTTTCCAGGGCCGCAACATCGTGGCTAATGGTCGACGGCGTGCGATGCAGTGCCGCAGCGGCCTCCTTGAAACTGCCCAAACGCGCCGCAGCGTCGAAGGCGCGCAGTTGTGCCATGGATGGTAACGCTGCTCGGCTCACAGCAGCTCACCGCGCTCACCATGGTCAGCGAGTCGATCCCGACCATCCGCATCGTCGCCTCGTGCCATGCCTCCCCACCCGAAACCGTATCGACACGCAGGTTCATTCGCAAAACGCGAACTGAGCCTGCCTCGCCAGCATACAGAACTGCATAACTCATTGTAATAAAGAAGATTATCGCCTGGTATCGAGATTGCCTGAGACAGAGGCTCACCCTTCTTCGGCCCATGCTATGAATCAGTCCGCCGCAATCCAAGCCCCAGTCGCCGAGACCTCTGCACCCACCGTCGCCGATGTACTCGACGGTCTGCTGCACGAGGAGTTCACGTTGAACTACCAGCCCCAAGTCGACGCCATGGACGGCCGCCTGGTCGGTTTCGAGGCCTTGGCGCGCTGGCACTCACCCAGGTTTGGTCAAGTGCCACCGTTGTTGTTCGTCAATCTGCTGGAAGAGGCGGGGCATATCCATGACCTCTGGGACGGCATTCTGACCTGCGCCTCCTCCGACTTGCCCGCCCTGACCACCGGCTTCGGCAATCCGCTGCATGTGGCGTTAAGGAAGCTCTGCACTAACCGGACCTAGCAGTTGAAGGCTAGGTACTCCGAGCCTCAGTGCGTGGCCAAGGTGAGGTTTTCGCCCACCATGCGTCCAAATGTGGCGTTTTGAAGCCAATTTAAGCGCTGCACCGGTCCGTCGTTCTCACGATGGACACACCTTCCCTGCCGGCATCAACTGTCGCCTGGCCTGATACACATTGGCTAGCGCGAATAGCGTGACGATCTGGGCGTGGTTCTTGGCTAGTCCGCGATAGCGTGTCTTCTGATAACCAAACTGCCGCTTGATCACGCGAAACGGATGTTCGACCTTGGCGCGCATCTGCGCTTTGACCCGTTCGAGTTCATTGAGCAATCGACCCAGCTTGGTGTGCGGTAACGCCCTGCGCTGACCCGGTCGCATGGCAATCTGCCAGGCGACCGTGGGATTGGCATCCGAGCGCCTGTCCGCACCGCGATAACCCGCATCACCATAGACCTCGGCTTCCTCACCGTGCAGAAGATCATTGGCTTGGGTCACATCGTTCACATTCGCCGGCGTCGTGATCACGGTGTGGGTCAATCCGGAGTCCGCATCCACGCCAATGTGGGCCTTCATGCCGAAGAACCACTGGTTGCCTTTCTTGGTTTGGTGCATGTCGGGATCACGCGCCCGATCCTGATTCTTGGTCGAGCTAGGCGCGTGGATCAGCGTGGCATCTACGATCGTGCCTTGGCGCAGCAACACGCCGCGCTCGCTGAGCACGGCGTTGATCTCGGCAAGGAGCTGCTCGGCCATGCCGTGCTGCTCCAGGCGATGCCGAAACCGCAGGATGGAACTCTCATCGGGGATCAGGTCATCTCCGGCATCCAATCCCGCAAAGGCTCGCATCGCTGGAATATCGTGCAGGGCTTCTTCCATGCCCGGATCGGACAAGACAAACCATTGCTGCATGAAGTGAATCCGCAGCATGGCGGACACCGCGAAGGCCTTGCGCCCACCGCGCGGACTTCTCTGAGGCTGAACCGGCGCCACCAAGGCCTCCAAACGAGACCAGGGAATCACGGCATCCATCTCGGCCAGAAACTGCTGGCGCTTGGTCTGCTTGGGGCGCCGGGCGTAACCAGGCTCGGCAAAGCTGCGCTGCTTCATCTCAGACGACACTCCGCGGATCAGTCGTGACATTGTCGCTGATCTGAGCGGTTGTGCAGAGTCTCCTTAAACCTTTCCGCCCAGCAGTTGCAAGACCCGGAGCTCAGCAGCCGATTCGGCCACTGGCTGGCCGGCCGGCAGATCGACGGCAGCCAGATCCACATCGAGATCACAGAGTCGACGCTACTGAACTCGAACTCGACGATGCTGGACAACCTGGACCGCTTTACACGGGACGGTATCGCACTGTGGCTGGACGACTTCGGGACCGGCTACTCGGGCCTGCGCCATCTACGCGAGTTGCCGGTTGCCGGGCTGAAGATCGACAAGAGCTTCGTCGATCGCCTAGAGTCCGACCTGGATGACTTCCGGATCGTCAGTGCGATCACCGCCATGGCCTGCAGCCTGGGCCTCAAAATCGTCGCCGAGGGCGTCGAGACCGAAGCGCAAATGCAAATGCTGTCGCAGCTGGGTTGTACCACGCTGCAGGGTTACCTCATCGGCCGGCCCGCACCGCTCGATTCGCTGCAGCAAACCTGGGCGTCTCAGCCCATCAGCTAGCGGTGCGGCTTCACGCTCGCTTCGCATTCTACGTTGCAAAATGCGAAGCACAATCGGAAAACCTGCTCCGAAACAAGCTGAAGTTAGAAATTTTATTCGCTAAATCATGAGCTTGGAGGGCGCTCTTCTTGGAATGGCGCCTGCATTGGACAGGGGACGCCACCAGAGGACCCGTCCACCATGAACTCATCGCTTCCATACTCCGCTGACCTGCCGGACGACCCCGAGATGCATCGCACGATTGCCGATGCTCCGTTGGCGCTGGTCATTGAAGACACGCCACCGCTCGGTTCCCTGTACGAACGCTACCTGCGCCGCATGGGTTACCAGGTGCAGTGGGTCGCGACGGGCAGTCACGGGCTGGAAGTCCTGGAATCCGACCGTCCGGATCTGGTGCTGCTGGACCTGCAGCTACCGGACATGCACGGCTACGACATCCTGCAGAAGATGAAGACGGGTGGGCATAGCTGCCCCTGCGTCGTCATCACGGCCCATGGCTCGGCGGATTCTGCGCTGAAGTCCATGCGTCTGGGTGCTGCGGATTTTCTGGAAAAACCCTTTACCGCTGAGCGGCTGCGCGTGACGGTCGATAACGTCATGGACAAGCGACGCCTGCATGATGAGGTGCAGATTATCCGTCAGCAGATCGAACGCGATGGCTATGCCGGTTTCGTGGGACGGTCGCTGCCGATGCAGGTGGTCTATCGCATCATCGACAGCGCGGCGACCAGCCGGGCCTCGGTATTCATCACCGGCGAGTCCGGCACCGGCAAGGAGCTCTGCGCGCAAGCCATCCACGAGCGCAGCGAGCGCAGCAGCAAGCCCTTTGTTGCCATCAACTGCGGTGCCATTCCGCGAGAACTGTTCGAAAGCGAGATTTTCGGGCACATGAAGGGCGCATTCTCCGGCGCTCACAGCGACCGGCAGGGTGCAGCCGAGCGCGCCAATGGCGGCACGCTGTTTCTGGATGAGATTGGTGAAATGGACCTTGACCTGCAGGTCAAGCTGCTCCGCTTTATCCAGACCGGCGTGTTCCAGCGGGTCGGCGGCACCAAGGACATTCGGGTGAACGTGCGATTCGTCTGCGCCACGAATCAGGATCCACAGATGCAAGTGGCGGACAAGCAGTTCCGCGAGGATCTGTACTACCGCCTGAACGTCATCCCAATTCGCATGCCAGCGCTGCGTGACCGCGAGCGCGACATTCTCGACATCGCCGAGGCGTTTCTGGCCCGCCTGAGCCGGGAGGAAGGACGCACATTCACCGGTTTTGACGCCGACGTGCAAAGCACGCTGCTGAACTACGACTGGCCCGGCAATGTCCGCCAGTTGCACAACGTGGTTCATAACATCGTGCTACTCAATGATGGCGAGGTGGTCACGCGTGACATGCTGCCGGACCCGCTCGGGTTGACAGGTGCCCAAGCCGAAGGCGGCGCCACCCCCCGACCACGGCCACGTGCCGTGACCCGGTCAGCCAGTCCCGGACTCGCCATCGAACCCTTGTGGCTAGTGGAGAAACGGGCCATCGAAGCTGCCATCGAGCAATGCGATGACAACGTGCCGGTGGCCGCGGCCCACCTTGGCGTGAGCGCATCGACGGTGTACCGAAAGCTCAAGGCCTGGGAGGCCTCGTCCTGATGACGCCGCATTCGTCAGAGAGCGGGCTTCCCCCGGCGCCTTCCCACAGAAGCCGGACATGAACGCCTCGGCCACTGGCTCCGATGAGCGTGCCCGCTGCGAAGCGCTTTGGGACCTCAACATTCTGGATACGCCACCGGAGGCCCGCTTCGACCGCCTGACCCGGCTGGCGCAACAACTCTTCGG
>CALBOV010000283.1 GCA_937896565.1 uncultured Salinisphaerales bacterium | reverse complement strand
TCAGGGCCCGGCGACAAGCCGTCGGGCCCGAATCAACCCCGCTCAGCGCGACCGCCTGACCGGAACAACGCCATCAGTCCGCGGACTGCTCCCACTGCTCGATCACCTCCTTCGCGGCACGGAAGGCATCGATACCGGCCGGCATGCCGCAATACACGGCGGCGTGCAGCAGCACGTCCTGAATCTCCTCCACCGTGCAGCCATTGCGCAGCGCGCCGTACACGTGGGTCTTGATCTCGGTGGACGCACGCAGCGACGCAAGAATCGCGATGGTGACCAGGCTGCGCGTCTTGTCCGGAATCACTCCGGTGGCCCACTGCTGGCCCCAGCAGTTCTCGGTCACCATGTCCTGCATGGCGCGGGTGAAATCGGTCGCCGAGTTCAACGAGCGGTTCACGTACTCGTCCCCGAGCACGCGTCGGCGGACATCCATGCCCTGCTTGTACTTGTCTTCGTTCATGAGATTCCTGGGTGCAATCGAGCATCCGCCCGCCGAAGCGAACGGTCGAGATACTGCGGTCGAAAGGGTTAGCCGCGCTGCCCGAGAATCAGGTCAGCCATTCCCGGGCGATCCCCTTGAGGCTCAGCAGCAGCAAGCCGATGGCAATCACCAGCACCATCGCCTGCATCGCCACCACACCCGGTCCGGCCAGCCCGGCGCCGTCCACCAACACGAACAGCGCCATGTCCTGCAGCCCGATCCCGAGCAGCGAGATGGCAAACAGATGCAGCGCCCAGCGCTTGCGTATCAGCAAACCGACACAACCCAGCGCCCCGCCAAGCACCGCCAACGCGGTCGCAATCAACGACCAGCCCGGCCGGGCCTCGTAAAGCGCCTGCTGCGCCTCGGGCATCTTGGCGATGTCTTCAGCCGTCAGCATCAGATCCATCGCGAAGGCCAGACAGCCCAGCAGATTCCACAGCAGGGCCACGACGGCCACGATGGTGAACCACTTCGGTGGCTTGTTCATATGCGTTCTCCCCGAAAACAGCGGGTCTCGAATCGACCCCGGCATTCCCCCGCCGGAGCATCGCTCAACAGCGGCTTTGCCGCCAGAGCCTCGACCTATTCGCGTGCTCGGCCTTGCCACCGTTCGGGAGCCTGACTTGGATGAAAGACCGCGATGACAAGCACGAACGCGTCTTCATCCCTGTAAAGCAGGCCATGCGGAAAGATCTCAAGCGGCCAGCGTCTGATCCCAAACTCAAGCGCTGCCATGCTCAGAGGGTGCTCCGAGAGCAACGCCGTCGCCTTCTCAACTTCCGCCTGGAACCTGCGCGCCAACTCCGGATTGATCTGTCTGTAAAAGTGCTTTTCGCGGCGGATATCGTCACGCGCCGCGGCCAGAAATCTGACTGGCTTCAACGATCATCTGCCCGGAGTTCCGAAAAAACATCCTCGGCTGGAATCGCGGCCTCCTCTCCACGCGCATAGGCCTGGTAGCGCCGGTCAGCTTCGGCGAGCCAGGCGTTCTGCACCTGCGTGGGATCGGCGGCTGGGCGTGACTCGATGCTCTCAAGCAGGTGAACCACCAGGCGGGCCCGGTCTTCCAGAGGAAGAGAAAGCGCTTCAGATTCAACAAGTTCTGCTGGATTGGCCATTGCGATATTCAGCCGAATGAATCACAGGCGTCCACTGTACCCCGGCCTCGCAAAGATTCGAAGCCATCAACGATTTGGCAAGCGCGCATCACCATCAGACATCCGTCGCCTCAAATTCAAACCCACCCGTGAACTTCGACACCCAGTTGTACAGCGCGCAACTGATCAGAACCATGATGAAGCCGAAGATGAGCTGGAACACCGGCATCACGAGGAACATGAAGAACGGAAAGTGGATCGGCTGACCATCCGGCGTCGTGGCGGGCGTCATCAGCATCGAGATCAGCATGAACGGCAGAAAGATCACCAGTGACGACACCGCGATCAGGACGGCGAACACCTTGGCGTTCTGAAACGGCGAAAGATGCGATATCTGCTTTTTCATGCGTGGTGCCTCCGGGCGCCTTCAGAGAGTGTCGCCACGATGGGCGCGCCGTTCGTCACGATGATCGTGTGCTCGAACTGGGCGGAACGGTTCGCGGGATGACCCACCAGCGTCCAGCCGTCATCCGCTTCCGTGACGTGGGTGCTTCGGGTCGATAGAAACGGCTCGATCGCGATGACCTGGCCCCGCTTCAGCCGCCGCTTGTCCCGGCGATCCTCGTAGCTGACGATGCCATCCGGCTCCTCGTGCAGACTCCGCCCAATGCCGTGGCCGCCCAGATTCCGGATCACCTTGAATCCGTGTGATCGAGCTGTCAGCTCGATGGCCCGTCCGATGCGGTTGATCGGCGCACCCGCCCGCGCCTCGGCCAGCGCGTTCTTCAGCGCCAGTTGCGTGGCATGGCACAACCGTGCCTTGGCACTCGCCACCGGCGGCACCACCATCGTGCCGCCCGTATCCGCGTAGTAGCCATTCAGTTCGGCGGACACATCGACATTGACGATATCCCCCGCGCGAATCACCCGCTCGCCCGGAATCCCGTGGGCGGCTTCCTCGTTCACGCTGATGCAGGTCGCACCGGGAAAGTCGTACATGACCCGGGGCGCCGACCGCGCGCCAAAGCCGTCCAGCAACTCGGCGCCCATCCGGTCGAGCTCGGCCGTCGTCATGCCGGGCTCCATGGCATCCAGCATCGCATCGCGCACGCGGGCGACGACACGCCCCGCCGCCAGAATGCCGTCGATATCGTCCTGGTTTTCCGCTGTCACTTGGTCATCCCCGTATCTGTTGAAGATCGCCAGCTCAAACCGTTGAGCCAGCGTAAAAGGCGAATGCTCAATCCCCGCCGCAGCCCCCGCCACATCCGGATGAATCGCCGCCGCAACCGCCCGCGCAGCCCGACCCACAGCCGATGTGCCCGGCGCAGTAACCCTGATCCACCGCCTTGCTGCAATCCAGCGAATAACGAAATCCGTCCGGAATGTTCAGCGCCGCATCGATCCCGAACAGCAATGGCAGCTTGCTCGGCGAACGGGGCTCGATACCCTCCCGATGGCAAGAGACACGCCACGCCGTCTTGATCCCGGCCTGTGCCTGGGTTGGCGTCTCCATGGCCTCGGCGGGCGTGTGGTGCAGAAACCGTCCCAGCCCTTGCTTGCAGAACGCATCGTAGCGGCGTGTGTAGAGAATGAACTGGTGCCAGGCGACATCCACCACCTGCGACGGCATCGCCACCATGCGGCGACCAGCCAGATTGCAGACGTGGAAATACTCACGAAGGCCCTGCACCGCGAGGCCGGCTTGCTCGTCGGTCAGATGCGGGTACTGCTCCTGAACCTTGCGCCCCAGCGCATCCGGGAACTGGTAGGTGTGGATCCACTTCTCACGTTTGGCGGTCTCCACCTTCTGATGCAGGTGATAGACGACAAGCAGACAGATGCCGCCCGCCACGAGCGCAAACACTGGCCCCATGGTCTGAATCCCCTGCTATGTCGACAATCCATTCATTCGCAAAATCGAAGCCGCCATTTCCCGGCCTTTGTACTCTTCAATGAAGTGCCCCACGTCCGGGAACTTATGAATTTCCTCCGCCATTTTGGGAAGCGCAGCGCACCACTGCCTGATCACGGAATCTTTTCCGCATGGGTCCCATTGGCCGAAATAGCCGCACGCCTGAATATTCTGACCCTCAGGGCCCCAGGCCTTGGGTACGGTTTCCTGCATCGCCCGGTAATAAGCATGATTGTCCTGCTCGCCGTGCACCGCATCAACATACCTGTAGCCATGCCCCCAATGAGGCGTCTGCAGCACGTTGCGCTTCGAGCTTTTCGCGTTCATTGCAGGACGCAACGCCTCTGACCAAACGTATTCCGGCGTTCCTGAACGAATCAACCCGGCGCCATGAAGCAACAGATATCTTCCGATATTGGCCAGGAAGCGAACCGTCCCCTGCGGAGATGCGTGGGAGACCACGTATCCGGCAACACCTCCCCACAGAAAATCGGGAACAACCTTCGGGGTTGTCGACCAGGACAACCAGGAAATCGGGTAATTCCCATAATTCAGTCCATCATCAGGCATCGGGAAGATGGTCGTATTCATCACCAACAGATTCCGCACGCGGGCGGGTTCCTGAGAGAAGGCGCCGATCCCGATCGGGCCGCCCCAGTCGTGTACAACCAAGGTGACCGCTTCGAGATCCAAATGCCGGACCAACTGCAAGAGATTGTTCGAATGGTGCATGTCCACCATTTCGAATGTGGCTTGATCCGATAGACCAAAACCGACATGGTCCATCGCGATTATTCTGACCGCCTGACCGGACTCGAGCAGCGCGTCACGGATGTGTCGAAATGTGTAGGAACTCTCGGGATTGCCATGGACAAGAACGATTGTCGCTTCAGGCGCTCCTTCACCCACCACGTGGTCGTAAAAGAAGATCTTCTTGCCAGCGTCCAGCCCTTCAGGGATTGAGAACCAGCTGGCGCTGTCTGCCGGCCAGTAGTCGTCGGGCGGACACTTCAAATAGGTGTTGGATTCTATTTTCACGGGGTACTAACTCGCGTTGAAGGGCGGCACCCTCATCTGCGCGCAAACACGAACCGGAAATCATCCCAGTGCGGCGCACTAAAGCAGCCCAGATCGATGAAGCGCTCCAAAACAGCGGAGGCTTCCTGCGGTGTTTTCGGCGCAGGCTCCAAATTGTCAGGGACAACCACCAGACCAGTGAACTCCGCCTCGCATCTGAGGACGATTGGAATGTCCACGCCATCGAGCTCATCGAAACCTTCCAGATCAAGCATGGCATCGACCGCGACATTGAAACGAGGCGTGCCGTCAATACGAAACAGACTAAGAGACGCAAGCTTGAGAGGGTGATGTTGAGCCAGGTAGAACGACGACTCAACAAGTTCAGGGTTCTCTGCGGAGCCAATGGACTGTCCATGCAAGTGCCGCCATTCCCGAACGGGCCAAGTGAGCCACTCAGTTGAAAATGAACACTCCCATTCTTCGTCGTTCCAGAGGAACGGCTTGCAATCAAGCGTGACCGACCAGAAGAGATTGCGCGTCAATCCCACCGAGGAATTCTCGAAAAGGTGAGCACTGATCGCTCCGGCAACTGCTTGCACTCGAAGCGCTGACACTATCCGACCTCGGTCGCCCAACGCCCACGTTCAGGTGCGTTTGAGGCGATGGCTGCTTTTACGACAACAAAAGTGTGCAGCGGGTCAAACGTCACCTGCAACGTGTTGTTTGAAGTCACCTGGCACGACCTCGGTGATGACGGGAACACCACTCAATATGGAATCAACGCCAATGAACGCCTCTGACGTACGTTCATGTTCTGGCGAAATTCCGCTTCGCATGCGTTCCACCAGATGTCTTTGATGTGAAGCGCCGATGCTTTCCCACCATGATGGACGAAAATAAGTGTTTTCAATATGTTCCACAGCCAAATGAAGGCCCATGTTGGCTTTCGCATCGTCATGAAGTGAATAAAACGAATGCACGAAATCCTCCGCAGGACCACCTCCGCCACCTAACCACGCAAAGACCAAAAAAGTCTGCTGGTTCATTACGGACACATTCACGCAGACGGGCTCCAACTCTTCGGTGCTCCTTGTCAGTATCTGGAGTTGCCTTCCGTCAAAACTAACCTCGGGTTGAAACCCACCGCAACAAACGAATGGAAGGGCACCATCAAACTTCAACGCATAGTGCTGGATATCTGAGTAGTCTCCGGAGATTAGGCGTCGGTCGTACTCGGCCTTCCAGTACTCCAAATCCTGCATGCCTCGAATCAAGCCAGTCCTATAGAGATGTAAATGCTCTTGAATGTATACCTGCGTCTGGAAATCCTTACCCTTGTCCAAGCTCCGTTGAATTTCGACATTTTCAAGGGCATTCTTCTTGGTGAGGTACTCGTATGCAATTGCTCTGTAACCTAGAAGAAAGGCGGCGCTATCGTCTAACTCGAAATGATGCTGCTCTATCGGCTCAAACAGACTATTGTCGTGAAGCCCACAGAAACCCATGAACGTAGACGCGTTTGCGAGGCCAATCCGGTCAGGAACGACGCGGCCTTCGTTCTTGAAAATTTTTTCGTATCCGCGCTTTCCGGAAATTACATGCCCGCCTTCCGCTATCGCTTCCAGCCCCCCGCGACGCTGAATTGTATGGGCCTTAATAGGGCGGTTGGTGCAGGTGGTAGCCCCTGCTTCGGGATGAAGGCATAGGCCGCGCTGCTGCCCCACGAACATTTCGTGGGTAATTTTCCCAATAGGTGGCTCTGGTTGTTTGTGTCTGTCCCTATGGCAGACTTTCCATTTCTTCCCTGACCCACACCAGCAGCGCTCATTACGCGCCATCTTCACCTGCGGCTTGAGCGGCGGAGGTGGAGTAAATTCCGCGGTTAGCGACGGATGCATATGTAGTGACTTCTAACGCCGTGCGTGAGGGGCGTTTTTGGAGCGCAGCGCGAAGCGCCTAGCGGAAAAAACCTCCCTCTCCATGCACTTGTTGGGTGTCATGCCTCGAACACCGCCGCAGACCAAAGCCATGACTTTTCTTCGGAGGCGTCTATTTTGGACGGCTTGAGTGATTTTACAAGACGACTCTTACTGTTTGACGCCGTTTCTTGGAAGCGACGCCTGATCGTTTCCTCTTTTGCTGCTGTTGCATAAGCAACCATCAATCCGCGATGCAAAGAACCACCGCGCTTCATCATCTTGCGCAGACGCTTGGCATCTTCATTTAACGAATTTGAATCCCAAGCCTTCTTCACTTCGATTAGGAAGCGCGGATAATCACCACCGCTCCAGACCGTAATATCAATACGACCAGTCTTATTTCTTATTTCCTTCTTCGACTTCCTGGCCTCCGCTGCTTCAAGGAGCCAAGAAACGGACGATTCGAGAGTGACATAGTGGCAATGCTTTCCGAGCGCACGAGCGATCTCAGTTTGCAGCAACCATTCCGGCGCCTCCCAAAGCGCTAAGCCACCCGAAAGGTCATCATAGAAGCGGGCGGCCTCGGACATGCCCGAAAGGCAGCTGTCTACGATCACCCTCTTCGGTATCGGTCCTGGCATCTACTTCTCTCTATATCTTTTCTGACACCCAACGCCGAAGCTGAGCCGCGCGCACGTAGTGCGCGTCGGACTCAAGCGCCTTGCTAGGTGACGGTTTCACTTACGGAAAATCGGGCCAACAAAAGTGATTCCGGGTACGAACCCACCTGGTGCGTTGATAAATGACGCGCTGTTTAGATTGAGGCCGCCCCATAGGTATTTCGGATCGCTCCCATCTTCAAATTCCGCAACACCCGCACACCGAAACCGCTTGGCCTCAAAAGTGCCGTATTGCACTGGACCACCGACACCGGGAACTGACATATCTTCAATAACCTTTAGCAACACATCAATGAAGTCATCCTTTCCGGGTGCAACCGGCAATAGTTGACGTGCCTTACTGGCGCCTGACCCGATCAGCTTGTATTCATCCACTGCTTTTAGCACTTCGACGCAGGAATGCTGGTTGTCCGTATCTGTTTCGAGTGAAAAAACGCGTAGTCGGTTATTGGCTGGACAATGACCTGCGATAAGGATTTGAGCTACCCCATTTCCTGCGATAGAAGTGCTGCAAATTTCTTTCGAAAGCTGGCGATATCCGTTGAAGACAAAGTCTGCAATACCGTTCATGCTGACGTCCGAATGGTCGGGGGCAAACTGCAATGACTTTAATAGCTCCCCAATGGTTTCCTTCAAGAACAAGGAGTTAACTGCACTTCCCGCGAAGCACATGGCAAGTTCGAATTCATGTGCAAGCGGCTTTGAGCCATCTTCTTCAGTTGGCGCAAAAAGACGAACAGGTAGGGGCAGAACCTTGATTGCGACATCAGCATATGAGTTCGCTGCGGTGGTCAGGCGAGAGTCAGACAAGAAATGTACCGATTCCTGATCTCTCCATGCGATGCACAGTGTCATTTGACTTCCCTAGTCACCTAACGCTTACTAGATGGCCTATCCAACATCCAGATATATATAGATTTATCCAAATCTGGATATCCACGCCGCTTTCCATCCATATCTATATATCCCCGCCACCCCGATGGCCTCAGTATTCCCGGCTACCCACCCAACAGCAAGGCGACTCGGCAGCCTCCTCACCTATCGCACCCCGACATACCAAACGGTATGATCGCTCTCCGGCGCCACGGGACTTGGCGCCATCGACAAGGGAGTGTCCATGGAAGCCCGTCTTGCTGCGTTGCTGGTGCGCCGCCGTTATCTGTTCGCCCTGCTCTCGCTGGCGCTGGTTGCGCTGGTGGCCAGTGGTGCGTCGAAGCTCTGGTTCGAGAGCAGTTACAAGATCTTTTTCAGTGATGACGATCCACGTCTGGTGGCGTACGAGGCGATGGAGGATGCCTACACGCGCGGCGACAACGTGGGCTTCGTGCTCGCGCCGAAGGACGGCAAGGTCTTTACGCCGGATACGCTGGAGGCGGTGATCTGGCTGACGGACGAGGCCTGGCAGCTTCAGCGGTCGGTGCGTGTCGATTCGATCAGCAATTTCCAGTACAGCCATGCCGAGGGCGATGATCTGATCGTTCACGATCTGGTGCGCGATCCTCAGTCGCTGTCCCCTGCCGAGCTGGAGGAACTGAAGTCGATCGCGCTGTCGGAGCCGATGCTGGTCGACATGATCATCTCCGATCGCGCCCATGTGACCTTCGTCAACGTGCGCGTGGAGCTGCCGGACGATTCCCGCGAGCAGAGCGAGGTCATTCCGGCGCTGATGGCCGAGACGCAGGACCTGCGCGACCGCTTCGTGGAGAAATTCCCGCAGATCGATGTGTATCTGATGGGTCAGGTGGTGGTGAACCACAGCTTCAACGAGTCCGCCTCGCAGGACACGACGACGCTGGTGCCGCTAATGTTCCTG